>JAGVGH010000048.1 GCA_020057225.1 Desulfobacterales bacterium
AACATTTCTAAATGATTTCTGTGTGTTGGGTGAATCTGCCCTTCGGGCGGAACCACCCCGCCTACCTCAAATTTGTCGTTTCCAGGAGTTTTGCAATTGTCTCTATAAAATGGGCCTTTCTCCTCATAGCAGCCGCGGTGCGGCAAGGTTTTTGATCTAGCCTGGGGTTTCAACCCCAGGATCCTGTCACAGGCATTATCTACGCAAAAAACGCGGATAATCCGGATATGGAATCTAAAACGCCTGGCCCACGCTCAAGTGAAACGCCCAGTCATGGTCCTCGCTTTGCTGGGGATTTAACTGAAAACCCCAGTCCACCCGGACAGGACCCACAGGCGTGCCGTACCGGACCCCCAGCCCGGCGGTTGTCCGCACCTCTTCCATGTCAAATGCAAAAGCCTCCGGGTTCAGATGACCCGTGTCCGTGAAAACCACCCCGCTGAATTTCCCGCGCACAGGAAACCGCAGTTCCAGACCCGCCTCGTACAGCGTTAACCCCCCTGCGGGGGCGCCGTCGGAATCCCTGGGCCCAAGCTCCTGGTATCCGTATCCCCGCACACTGGCCCCGCCCCCTGAAAAAAGCCGCTTGAACACCGGAACAAATCTGTCCTCCCCCGTTGGCTCGATTCCGGAAAACAGCAGTTTGCCTGCCAGAGTGAGCCGCCGGAAAACAGGAAACTGGGCCCGCGCCTCCGCGTTGACTTTGAGATATTCGATTTCCGAGCCATAGGCCGCGTCGGAATGCTGGCAGCGGAGCGCAAGATAGGAACCCTCCAAGGGGTCTTCGATGGGCTGCCGGGTGTCGAGGGAGACCCCGGCGAACAGCGCGGAAAACCGGTAGTCGGAGTTTGTTTCCACTGTGTCCCTGGGCACCTCCTCGGGCCGGATGATCTCGAAATCCTGTCCCGCGGAAAGCTCCCAGGATTGTCCGAGCCTTCGCGTCAGGGAAAGATGGTTGAAAAGACTCCGGATGGTGTAGCTCGCGCCTTTCAAACGCATGACGCCCAGGGTGTCGGACGCCTCCTGGCGGGCGCTGAAGAGATAGGGGAACTGGACCTCTCCGGACAGGCTTTGCACCAGGCTGGAGGCCTTGGCGGTGAACTCCGCGCGCTGGGCAAGGGAGGCAAAATGCTGATGGCGCCATTTGGCCTGGACGCGGAATTTGTCCTCGCTGCCGTATCCAAGCCCCAGCTTGACCTCCCGGAGCTTTTTATAAGTGCCGTCCAGGGTTACAGGAACAGAGGGCGCGCCGCGTTCCCGGGATGGCTCTCCGGTTTCAAGCCGCACGGTCGAGAACGCGCCCAAGGAAAAAATTTTCCGCTGGCTCTCGTCCAGTTTCCTCTGGGAAAACGGTTCTCCTTGCTGAAAGGTGAGAAGGGCGGAGAGGACCTTCCGGTTGGTTTTGGGAAAACCTTTCATGGTGACAGGGCCGAAGACACAGGTGTCCCCGGGGTCGGGGACAAAGCGCACGCTTGCCGTGTTGGCGGTTTTGGAGACGGAAACGCTCCCTTGGACCTTTGCCAGGGCATGGCCCTGGTCGCGCAGCGCGCGGGCAAGGGCGTCCCTGGAGGCCCGGTACAGGGAGGAGCGGAAACGGACGCCGGTCTTTAGAATCACAGCGTCCTTGAGTCTTTTCCGGAGGTCCTGCGGGAAGGCGTCAAGACCCGTGATGGTTATATCGGTGACAAGAACAGGGGGGCCTTCGTCAATATGAAACACGATGTCAACGGACCGCGCGCCTTCGCGCCTGTGTGTTTCGGCCCGGACCTTGCCGTGGTAAAACCCTTCGCTTTCCAAAAGGCGCCGAAGGTTGTCAAGGTCGCTTTCCAATGTCTTCTGGGAAAACACATCCCGGGCGCGCCAAAAGCGCCACGTGGCGGGCCGAAGGGAAAGGGCCGCGCGGACGCTTTTTTCCGTGAGCGTTTTTTCGCCCTTCACATGGACAGTGCCCACGGCCAGGGTTTTTTCCGCCGGGCCCGCTTCCAGGGAGGCGCATGAAAACAGGCCCGCCGCCATCCAAAGGGCCGCAGCCAACAGGAGCATGGGGCGCAAGGGTTTCATGGCGGGGAATATAGCATTTGCCCCGCGTCCGGCACAATGTCCCGGGAGAGAGGAAATCCTCCCTGATTTTTCTCCGCTCCGCCCGTGACTTTTTGGCCGTAAAAGGATAACGTTCCTGGCCGGGAACAGACGCGCCGCGCGCAGCGGCGCCCACCAACCAAGGGAGGAAGACCATGGCGGACAACACGTTTGATCTCACCGGAAAAGTGGCGGTTGTGACCGGCGGCAACGGAGGAATTGGTTTTGGCATGGCCGAGGGTCTGGCCAAGGCCGGAGCCGCCGTGTGCGTGTGGGGAAGGAACCAGGCAAAAAACGAGGCGGCCAAGGCCGGGCTTGCGGCCTACGGCGGCAAGGTCCTTGCCCTTCCCTGCGACGTGGCGGACGAGGAGCAGGTGGAAAAATGCTTTGCCCGCACGGTGGCCGAACTCGGACGGGTGGACGCTTTTTTCGCCAACGCCGGGGTCGGCATGCGGGGCACCAAATTTCATGAAATGACAAGCCAGGAATGGCGTGAAATCGTCTCTGTCAACCTGGACGGCGTGTTCCACTGCTTCCGCTCCGCTGTCCGCCACATGCTCGAAAGAGGCGGCGGAGGCAGCCTGGTCGCCACCGCGAGCATCTCCGCCATCCAGGGCATGCCGCGCGGCGAGCATTACGCCGCCACCAAGGCGGGCCTCGTGTCCATGGTCCGGGGGCTGTCGGTGGAGTACGCCCGGAACGGCATACGCGCCAACGCGGTGGTGCCGGGATGGATCGAGACGGACATGACCGCGCCGCTGTTCGGCTGGGACAAGTTCCGGGAAAAGGTTCTCCCGCGCATTCCCTGCCGCCGCTGGGGCAAACCCTCGGATTTCGGCCCTGTGGCTGTCTATCTGGCATCGGAGGCCAGCGCCTACCATACCGGAGATGTGCTGGTGATTGACGGCGCGTATATCAATTTCTAACCGGGGGAGCCGGAGCACGCCGGAGAGACCACTCCATGCCCGGGTTACCCGCGCTTTTCGCCTCTGAATAATCCGGGCATGGAATCCATAGCGGCGCGCCTAAAACCCTTTTCCGGCGCCGGTGCATCAAGAGGCCCTTGTGAAAATTTCCGACCTTGGGGAATTCGGGCTTATCGCCCGTCTCCGCGCGCGCCTTGGCTCCCGGTTTCCAGGGGTTCTCACAGGCATCGGCGACGACACCGCTGTTCTCGCCCCCCCGGGAGACCGGGCGCTTCTCGCCACCTGCGACTGTCTGGTGGAAGGGATCCATTTTCTCCGAAGCTCCTCGCCGCCCCGGGACATAGGCCGCAAGGCCGCCGCGGTGAACCTCTCGGACATCGCGGCCATGGGCGGCGAACCCCGGTGGATGCTGGTCTCCCTCGGGCTGCCGCCGGAAACCGAGTCCGGTTTTGTCGAGGAACTGTACGAGGGACTCGCGGAAGCCGCTTTAAAATACGGCGCGCGCGTGGTGGGCGGAAACATGGCCTCCCTTCCGGGGCGCCTGCTGGTGGATGTGTTTCTGTTAGGGACGGCGCCGGAAAAAGGCGCGCTCCTGCGCTCCGGGGCGCGGCCTTTCGACCTCTTGTTTGTCACCGGAACCCCCGGCGACTCGGCGGCCGGGCTCGCGCTCCTGCGCGCGGGGGGGTCGTCGCGTTGTGCGGAGCGCGCGCGGCTTGTGCGACGGCACCTTGCGCCGGAGCCGCGTGTCGCCGAAGGCCGGCGCCTCGCCTCTCTTGGATGTGTCTCCTCGGCCATTGACATCAGCGACGGACTCGTGGCCGACCTTGGGCGCCTGTGCGAAGAGTCGGGCCTTGGAGCGGTTATCGAAGCGGAGCGGATTCCGCTTTCCGGGGAATGCGTCGCGGCCTCCCGGGAGCTGGGACAGGATCCGGCGGGTTTCGCGCTGTTTGGCGGGGAGGATTACGAGCTTCTTTTTACAGCGCCTCCCGGGTCGGAAAAGGCTGTCCGGGAGGCCCTTGCGGCGGATGGTTTGGAGGGCGCCACGGTGATAGGAGCCATGACTGGCGCCGCGGGAGTCACGGTGCTGCGGGAGGGAAGGCCCGTGGCTCTTCCGGCGAGGACAGGATGGACCCATTTTAGAAGCGATGATGAAAAGGATGCGGGCCATGAAACAGAAGGCGCCGCGGGGTAATATGTCCCTATCCGTCCATCAGGCCGTTTCCGCATTGCCTCCCGCGCTCAAGATGGTGTATGTTTCCTCCCATCCAAAACCTTAGCCCCTCCCAACCACCAACCCCTTGCGGGAGCGCCCAGATGCTCAAAGGAAAAAAAACCGTCGTCGTCATGCCTGCCTACAACGCGGCCCAGACCCTCAAGCAAACCTATGACGAGGTCATGGCCCAGGAAATCGTGGACCTCGTGATTGTGGTGGACGACGGCTCCCATGACGACACCGTGGAAATCGCACAAACCCTGCCCCGCACCCTGGTCCACATCCATGAGCGGAACAAGGGATACGGCGCCAACCAAAAAACCTGCTACCGCCTTGCCCTGGCCGAGGGCGCGGACGTGGTGGTCATGGTCCATCCGGACTACCAGTACACGCCCCAGCTCATCCCGGCCATGGCCAGCATGATCGCCAACGGCCTCTACCACTGCGTTCTGGGCTCCCGCATCCTCGGAGGACACGCCCTTGCCGGCGGCATGCCTGTCTGGAAATACGTGGCCAACCGGTTCCTCACGTTCGGCGAAAACCTGCTTCTGGGCGCCAAACTCTCCGAGTACCACACCGGCTACCGCGCCTTTTCCAGGGATCTGCTCACCCGGGTGGACGTTTCCCGGAATTCCGACGACTTTGTGTTTGACAACCAGATGCTTGCCCAGATTCTCTGGCACGGATACACCATCGCCGAGGTGAGCTGCCCCACCAAATACTTTCCAGAGGCAAGCTCCATCAACTTCCGCCGGAGCCTCGTGTACGGCCTGGGGTGCCTTGGAACAGGCGCGGTGTTCCGGGCCGCCAAAACAGGGCTGGTCCGGTCGCCGCTCTTTCCTTCCAAATAAGCCCCGGATGGAACGGCAAAGGCGCCGCGGGCCTTTCCCCGCAGGCAAGAGGACATGACGACCCGCGCGATGCCCATGCTCCGCGTCCTGCGCCGCGCCCCGGCCCTCCTGGTCCGCGCGGGCGCCCTGCTCTTCGTGGCCCTTGCCGCGGCCCTTTTCATTCTGCCGGGCCTTGCGGAGCGGGAACTGTCCCGCCGCGTCCGGGCATTGCCCGGGCTTGATGGAAGCGTGACCGAGGTCCGGAGGGCAGGGCTTTTCGGGGCCGACCTTGGCAACATTTCCCTGGGCGGCCCGCCCGCGTTTTTCGAGTGCGGGGCTGTTTCCCTGGATTACACCCCCTGGGGGCTTCTTCGGGGACGCCTTTCCCGCGCGCGGATTGCGGGAGCAAGGCTTCGCCTGCGCCATGACGAAAGCGGCTTTTCCCTTGCGGGAGCGCCTCCCGCGCTCTTTTCCCAAAAGAACGGCAAGGAAAAAGAGAAATCCCCGCTGGTCATTCCGCTGGACTCCCTGGAGGTGTCGGGACTTGTCCTGGCAAAAGGGGCAGGGCGCCCGGAGGTTTCCCTTCCCTTTCTCGCCTCTCTCGTCCTCTCCAAAGACACCGGCCGCGCGGATTTGAGCCTTCAACTCCACCCGCCCAGCGGAGAGGCGCGCGTCACGGGCAGCCTGGACCTTCACGGCGGAGCTTCGGAAGCCGTGCTTCGCGCTCCGGAAATCTCCCTTGCCGCGCTCGCGGCCCTGTTTCCCGAAACAGGGCTTGCCTGCGCCGGGACCATGGACCTCAGGGCCAACACCAGGTTTTTCCTTTCCCCCTTTTCCCTTGCGGGGTTCGAGGCCGAAGCCGCCCTTGCCCATGCCACGGCCAGGGCCGGAGCCGCCGTCCTTTCCAGCGCCACAGGGACCCTGGCGGTCCGGCTTGTTCAGGGAGGCGGATGGCGCGCCCAAGGCAGGGGAATCGCGCTCGCCGCTCCTGTGTCCGCGGATTTCGATAGCCTCGAAATCACCCTTGCCCCAAACGGGATATTTGCCGCCACTTCCCAGGAAGTTTCCCTTGCGTTTCAGGGGGGCGCCGCCCGGGCTGAACGCATAAGCCTGACAGGCACGGCGCGGACCGCCGGGTCCGGAAAAGGAAACACGGTTCTTGTTGTGGCCGGCGCGGAGGCGCGAAAGCTTACCCTGGCCGCGGGGGGCATTGTTGCGCAGGCCCGTCAAATATCCCTGGAAGGCGCGCTTGAGACAATGGCTTCCGGTCCCGCGGTCCTGACCGGTGTGTTCGCTGTCGGGGACGGCGGTTTTTCCCATACAAGCGCCCGGGTGGAAGTCTCGGGGATCTCCGGCGGGTTCCCCCTTGTCTGGCCGCTCAGGGACACCGGCGCCACAGGCGCGCTTACCGCCCAAAGCGTCGCGGTCAAGGGGATGCCTCTTGGAAGCGCAAAGATTTCCATCCGGCCTGTGGAAAAGGGAGGAAATTTTTCCGGCGCCTTTGTATCCACAGCCTTTCCGGGCTTTGCGCTCAACGCCAAAGGCGCCTGGAGGGCCGAAGGGAAAAACGGCCCGGAACTGGATGCAACCATCCAGGCCCCGGCTTACAACCCTCCGGGCGGATTTCCCCTGGCGCAATTCAAGGCTCTGCCCCAAGGACTCTCCGCGGGCGGGACCGTGACGGCGGAAGGAGGATTCCGCCTTAGCCGGGCCGGGTTCTCCGGCAGCGCCGCGCTCGGCATTGATAACGGATGGCTCGATTATCCCGCGTCAGGGGCGTTTGTCAGGGATGTTAAAGGACACGTCCGCTTCCCGGCCCTGCCCGCCCCCGCCAGCGCTCCGGGCCAGACCCTGGCCTTTCAATCGGCGGGCATAGGGAAGTTCGCCTTTGGCAAGGGGGAAATCCGTTTCCATTTGGAGTCCGGGGAGGCCCTGTTCATCGAGGAGGCCCGGGCGGAGTACAGCGGCGGCACCCTGCGGCTGGACGCGGCGCGTATCGCCAAAGGGGAGGGCGGGTTTAAAAGCGCGCTGTTCTGCGACCGTTTGCGTCTCGCCGGAGTTTTGGCCCAGACAGGCGGAATGGAGGCCGAGGGAGACGGCACCGTGAGCGGGCGGGTTCCTTTTGAGGCGGGAAAAAACGGTTTGCGCTTTGGCCGGGCGTTTTTGTATTCCGCGCCCGGGGAGGGAGGCAAGCTCCGGGTGACGGGCGCCAAAGCCCTTGCGGAGGCTCTTCCGGAAGGCGCGGCCCAGCGCGCCCAGGTGGATTTCGCCAGAGCGGCCCTGGAGGACTACGATTACGACTGGGCGAAAATCACGCTGGAAATGAAGGGAAACGACCTTGCGGCAAGCCTGACCATGAACGGAAAACCGGCCAATGTTCTGCCTTTTATGCCCAGCCAGGAGCACGGCGGATTTGTCAGGGTGCGCACGGGCGAGGCGGGCGCGCGCTTTCAGGGGGTCCGTTTTGACCTGAATTTCACGTTGCCCCTGGACGAGGCCCTGCGCTACGGCAAGGGGGCGCGGGGTGTTATGAACCTCGGGAAGTGAGGAGAGCCGCGTTTTGTCTTAAGCTCTTTTTCGACGCGGTTTTCTTCCTTGCCGCGGACACCCCGGGCGGGCAGGAAATCCAACAAACCCGCAGATGCCCTTTTTCTCTCCTCCCCTCCCGTGCTATACTCCTTCTTTTACACCCGTCCCTGGATCACCCGCCAGGCAAGACTTCCCCCCCTCTCCAACGGCGCTTTATGGAACCAACACAAAGCCCCCTGTGCCCCACCTGCCAGTCCGGCAAAGTCCTCTTCCATGAGGACCACCTGCTCTTCTCCTGCTCCGTCTGCGGCCACGTATGGGGCAGCGGCGCCTACCGCGGCGGGCGCGGCATCGCAAAAAACGTCCGCGTGGCGATGGTGTTTTTGCCCAACGAAAGCGCGGCCCTTGCGGCGAAACTGGAGGTCCGCCTCACAGAGGCGGGCTATGATGTTCTTCTCTCCGGCAATCCGGACAACCCTGACCCCACCGGCGCCCGCGACTCAAAACCGGACACCGCCCAGGTGGTTCTCGCCATCCTCGCCCCGGAAACGCCGTCCGCGGGCGCCGAATGCTCCTACGCCTCCTGCTCCGAGGAACTCGCCTCCCTGCGCGCCGTCCGTCCCAGAAAACCCGTCATCCCTGTCCTGGCCGCCAACTGCGAACCCCCCGCCTGCCTCCACCGCCTCCGGCCCGTGGACATGCACGCTTGGCGGCGCTCCCCCGAGGATTTCGCCGCCGGGTTCGCCCGCCTCACCGACGCCATCGAGGCCGCCCTTGTGGGGGAAACACGCCTCAACCCCTGGGAGCAGCGTCTCAAGTCCTTTGACTTCAACCCGTTCATAGACACCTTCCGGGATGGCTTTGTGGGCAGGGAATGGCTTTTTGGGGAATACGAGCACTGGCTTTCCGGACGGACCGAGCCTGTGTTTCTTGTTTCCGGAGAGCCCGGCTCGGGCAAAAGCGCCTTTGCCGCGGAATTGTGCCACCGGGATCCGGGCGGCCACATTCTCGCCGCCCATTTTTGCCTTGCGGGAATGCCGGAAACCCTCCGTCCCGAACGCTTCATCCAGCACGTGGCCGCGGTGCTCGCGTCGCGGCTTCCGGTGTACGCGGCCCAGATCGAGGAGCCCGCCCAGAAGGAGGCGTTTTCCAAGGCCCATGAGGATCCCAAAAGCGTGTTCGCCAACGGGGTGCTCGCGGCGCTTGAAAAACCGGGTCCGCCCGGGGGCCGCCCCCAGGTCATTCTGGTGGACGGCCTGGACGAGGCGCTTCTTCTGGACAGGGGCCTTCCCATTCCGGACCTCCTGACAGCCACCGCCCATCTGTTTCCCAAATGGCTCCGTTTCGCCGCGACCGCCCGGCCCGACCACTCCATCCGTTCCCGTTTCCAGGGCACAGCGGTCCACGAGGCGTTCATCAGCGGCCCCCGAAACCTCGCGGATCTGGTCTTTTTCGCCGGGCAACGCCTCAAGGCGCCCCCGCTCGCGGACATGCTCGCCCTTTCCGGAATGGCCGCGGCGGACACGGTGGGTGTTTTATCCGGCAAATCCGAGGGGAGTTTCCTCTATGTGGCCCAGGCTCTTGAGGAAACCGCCCGGGGCCGTCTTGAGGCCGAGGCCGTGGAAACACTGCCGCCTGGAATCATGGGGCTTTACAACGTCTTTTTTTCCAGGCGCTTCCCCAATATCCGGGACTATCATCTGGCGAGGCCCTTGTTTCAGGTGCTGGCCGCGGCCCGGGAACCGTTGCCTGAAAGCGTGCTTGCAAAAGCCCTGGACATGGACCCGCGCCAGGAGCTGTTGCCTTTGCGCCGCCAGGCCCATCCCCTGGTCCAGGAAATGCCGGGATGGGACGACGGTCCCTGCTTCCGGCTCCTTCACCCCACCCTTGCCAACTGGCTTGCCGACGAGCTTCTGGCAGGATCTTATCTTGCGGGAACACGGGGCGGGCACGCCCGTCTCGCCGTGTTCTGCCTGGAGGAGATCCGGAAGAAACGTCCCCATCCCTACGCCCTGGAGCACGGCGTGGCCCATCTTGTCCAGGCCGGGCGCCTTGACGAGGTGGAGTCTTTGCTGCCAGACCTTGGCTACATGGATAAAAAGCTCAAGACAGCGGGCGCGCGCGGGCTTATCCGCGACACCACGCTGTTGCCCGCGGAGCGCGCCGGAAAAAAAGGGCCCCTTGCGTGCCGCGAGTTCGCCGAGAAATACGCCTACGAGCTGACAGTCCATCCCGGCCTTTTGCCGGGCCTCGCCCTTAACGAGCCCCAGGACAGCCCTGTGCGCCAGGAGGCCGAGAGGCTGGCCCAGGGCGGCAAGTGGCCCGGTTCTTTGTACTTCGGCGTGACAGGGCTTCTGAGTCCGCCGGAGCCGGACCCCGCGTTCTGGAGCGTCCGGCTCCCGGACATGCCCACCTGCATGGACGCGGGACTCACGGCATCGAGAACATTGGCGGGCTGCTACGGCGGCACGGTGTGGATGCTGTATCCAGGGCGCAGGGACTTGTTGCGGCTGCCCTACACCCACAAGGCCCCGGTTGAAAGCGTGGTGCTGCTGGAAAACGAGGAGCGTGGATGTTCCCTGGACAGGAGCGGGTGCGCCGTGTTTTGGGACACCGCCACCGGCAGGGTTCTGGATATTCTCCAACTGGACAGCAACGACGGCGCCCATGTCACCTTTGTCCCCGGCCACGGGCTCTGGGCCTTTGGCGGTCCGGACGGAACCATCCGGCTGTATGACCCGGGTTCCGGCGAGGTCATCCGCTCCATCGCCGCCCACACCCGGGGCGTGCGGGGCCTTGGCTCTTACGGCTACACCCTCGTGAGCGCGGGGGGGGACAACCGGGTGTGTTTCTGGGAGGCGGGCACAGGCACGCTGACCCAGAAGGGAAGTTTCCCCGACAAGCGCATCCAGAATCTTTTTGTGCGGGCCTCGGGCCAGTCCGCCGCCACCTCCATGTCCCGGGTCTTTTTACTGCCCCAGGCCGGCGCGCGTCTTGTCACCCTTGACAGCCCGGACCCAAAGGCCAATATGCGCGTGGTGAGCTGCGATTTCGAAGGGGGAGTCGTGGCTGTGGGATGCTCGGACGGCCATGTGTACGCGCGGGGTCCCGGGGACAGGGACTGGCACCGGCAGTTTCAGCTTCCGGGCGGCGCAGTGTGCGCCCTCTCGGTCTCCGCGGGGGGGACAAGGCTTGCCGCGGGAGGAAGGGACGGCACCGCGCGGGTGGGAAGGATTGAACGGGGGGCTTTTACGGAAAATTCCGAGCCCGGGCCTGGTATCACCGGGGTGCTGGTGGACGCCCGGGGAGCCTACGCGATATGCCTTACAGGACAGCGGCGCGCGGGCTGCCATTCCCTGGACGGCCAGGAAACCCCGTCCTGGACCCCCATGGACTACCTCGACTGGACAGGGGCGTACACGTCGGTGGAGCGCCCCTTCTCCCTTGTCTGCGGGGCCAGGGAGCGGGTGATTTGCTGGAATCCGGCCACCCAGGAGTCCATGGCCATGGGACAGGGGCACGGGGCGCTGGTGGTGGCGGTGTTGGCGGTGAACGACAGGCTTGTGGCAAGCTCCGGACGGGACAACGCCCTGCGGGCCTGGGACCGGTACGAGGGGCGTCTTGTGCAGGAGCTTTTGGATCTCCCCGCCCCGTGCGGCCTTTTAACGGCCGCGGGCGCTGAAGGGCCTGTGGCGGCGGCTGTGGGCGGAGATGTCTGGGTCTGGGAACCCGGGGCCATCGGAAAAAAGCCCCTGGTCATTCCCGGCGGCGGCGCGGGCCGCGTCACCGCCATGGCTCCTCTCCCCGGAGGGCACGGGTTCGCCCTGGGATATGAAAACGGACTTGTGCGCTCGTTCCAGGGCAAAGGCTTTACCCGGGCCGCGGAGGCCAAGTTGCATAAATGGCCGGTGACCCGGCTGTGCCACAACACCCCGGATATGCTCTTTTCCGTGGGTGCCGACGGGCGCTCCGTGCTTTGGGAAATCACCGACGGCAAGACCTGGGATTTCGCCCAGGGCACCCGGGTCATGGATATCCGCCAAGGCCCCGGACAGGGACGCTGGACCACCCTGTGCTTTGACGGGTTCCTCCATGTGTGGGAAGCCTATGAGCGCGCCGCGTCCTGGCGCGTGGGAACCGAGGCGGTTTTCGCCTGTTCCCGAGATAACAGGATTGTGGTGGGGACACGGGAAGGCGCGCTGTTCACCCTATCGCTAAGGCGTTAAGAAAAAATAATTTGTACATTTGGTTGTTTTGTGCTATTGCATTGCCATGAATGACATGGCGGCCATACAAGCCAAATACAAAGATTTTTCCCCGCGAAAGGCAAAGGAAAAAGAAAAAGAAAAAGAAAAAGAAAAGACGAATGTAGAATATCGAATATCGAACCGCAGAACCGCAGAAGGGAAAGGAAAGGAAAAAGAAAAAGAAAAGACGAATGTAGAATATCGAATATCGAACCGCAGAACCGCAGAAGGGAAAGGAAAGGGAAAAGGAAAAAGAAAAGACGAATGTAGAATATCGAATATCGAACCGCAGAACCGCAGAAGGGAAAGGAAAGGGAAAAGGAAAAGGCAAAGGAAAAAGAAAAGACGAATGTAGAATATCGAACCGCAGAAGGGGAGAGGGCCGGGGGAGAGGGTGTTACTTTTTGGTTATGCATGATTGCATCTTGGTTGAGTTTCGCCCTTTACCGTTTCAACATCCCCATCATGCGCTCCCGGATTTGCCTGAGCATGTTCAGGCTGCCTGCGGCTTGGGTGTTTTGAGGGTCAAGACGCACCGCCTCCTCCAGCATGTCAATTGCGGAAACAAAATCCGCGACGCTGGCGTTTTGACCTTTGTCGTTGACAACAGCCACCCCTGCCGCCCCCAGAAGCTGGGAAAGCTCCCGCTTGAGCGCGGGCGCGCCGTAAGGATGCCCTCCTTTTTTGGACGCCTCCAAAGCGCTCCGCATCCAGTCCGCCGCGCCCTTGAGGTTCCCCCGGTTCGCCGCCCGCACCGCCTTCTGCTGCTTCTCCAACGCGTCCTTTCCCCCGTATTCCTTGACAAGCCGCGCCTCCTGGTCCCTTTGGGCAAAAATCTGCCCTAAAACCATGAGGTTCTGCTTGATGCGGCGTTGTCCGGGGCCAGTAGAAACGCGTCCTGCAGCCAGCGGCGCGCCTCTTCCAAAGAAGCCTCTCTTGCCGGGGTCAAGGGGGCCATGGCGCCCATCACCTCGTTGACCCGGTGGGCGGCGCAGGCCGCTAAAATTTCCGCGCACTCCTTTTTCATCTCCGGCGCGCCGTCCGGCCTGCCTGGGCCCTTGGACTCCAGGAGCGCCCGCTGGATAAAATCCACAGCCCGGGCGTGCCTCCCGGCGTTGAACTCCTCGACGGCGGTTTGACGGATCTCAAACGCTTTGGTCCCGCCCATGCGCCGCGCAATGTTCGAGCGCTCCCGGACGCTTCGCAAAAGACTTTCCAGGTACGAAAGGTTTGTTTGAATCTCTTTGCTTTCCGGAAACAAAAAGGCCGCCTCCTCAAGGCGCCGCACCGCGCGTTCCAGTTCGTCCTCTTCCTCCCTGCCCAGGTCCGGCAGGCGCTTGGCAAGTTTTTCGACAGCCTGGCCCGATTTTTTCGCCAGCACTATAGCCAGCTCCTGGGCCACCTCGCTCCTGCCCTGGGAATTCACGCGGAGGTGGGCGTCCCGGAGTTTCCTCTCCGCGCGGTCAAGATCGCCCTTGCCCATGGCGCGGGCCGCCTCGCGGCGCCAGACAGCCGCCTCCTGCCCAAACCGGCCGGCTTCGCCAATCACGTCCTGGACCAGGATGTCGAGTTTGTCCGCCGCCTCCGCCGCGCCTCCTGGTGGGCGAAAACATAACCCGCGTCATCCCCCCGGGCCCGGGCCTCCAGCCCCGCGCCTTCAAAAGGATGTCTGCCTGTAAGCATCTCGTGCCAGAGAAGGCCGATGGCGTAGATGTCCGAGGCCACTCCCGCGGATGCTCCGGCAAGCTGTTCCGGGGCCTGGTATTCCACCGCTCCCCCCAGGGAGGTGAGGGGCATGCGGGTGGCAAGGCCGAAATCCGTGAGGATGAGGGTGCCGGTCTGGTCCAGAAGCACGTTGTCGGGTTTTAGATCCCCATGGGCCAGAGGGGAGTCCAAGGTATGCATCCAGGCGAGGGGCGCGGGAATCTGCCGTAAGAAACGCAGGGAAAGGGCCACAGGCATTCCGCCCGCTTTGGCAAAGCGCCGGACCTCGGTGTCCAGGGTCATCTTCCCCGGCACAAGCCGCATGGACATATACGCCCGCTGTTCCGGCGCGGCCACAAGGCCCATGTCCAGCACCTGCACCAGATGCCGGGCCACCGCCGGGTCCGGGTTCTCCTCCTGCAGGGCCATGAGGGCGATGGCGTCGTTCAGCACCCCGCCCACGTTTTCCGGTGTCACCGCGTCCGAGGAAAAGAGCTTGAGGGCCACCTCCCGGACAGGACGGCCAAACACCGACTGGACGGCCCGGTACACATCGCCGAACGCCCCGCCGCCCAGACGCTCGCGCAGTTCAAAGCGTCCGTCCAGGACCGTTCCCGAAGGAAGCGGCGGACCCTTTGTTTTCGCGCGCAAGGTCATGCCAGGGCCTCCAGCACAATGTCTTCGGCACCCATTTTGACGGCCACAAGCTTTTGGGGCAGGGGAAGCTCCTTTTCCTGAAAGTCGGAAAGGATGTCAATGGCGGGCGTCACAATCCACTGGTTCACCACCCTGGGCGCTCCCCGGGCGCCCTCGTCCATGCTCCGCGCGTGGGCGCTCTTGGCCATAAGGTTCCGGCAGGCCTCCCCCACCTCGATCTCCACGCCTTTCAATTCCTTGAACTTCCCGGTTTCCTTGGCCAAAACCGCGTCCACGATTTGGCGGCACACGGAAACCGTAAAGGGTAAAAAGGTGATGCGCTCGTCCACGCGGCCTAAAAACTCCGGACGGAACCCGCCCTGGGCAAGCTCTTTCATGGCCGCGTCAAACAGCCGCCCGGTGAGGGCCGCGGGGTTTTCCCGGACCGCGGGATTGGCCCGCACCTCGTCCCTGAGCCAGCGCTGGCCCGCGTTGGTGGTCATGACGAGGATGCATTTCCGCCCGTCCCGGACAGGACCGGCAGGGTCGGAAATCATGCCCTCGTCCGCAAAGCGCAACAGCGTGTCAAAGACCTGGGGGTCGGCCTTTTCAATCTCGTCAAACAGCACCACGCTTTCGGGTTTATCCCGCAGTCCGTTGGTGAGTTTGCCCTCGCCGTAGCCGATATAGCCGGGGGGCGCGCCCACAAACATGCTCATGGACTCCTTGGTCTTGAACTGGCCCATTTCAAGAAAAATGAGGCGCTCGGGATCGCCGAACACATAACGGGCAAGCTCCTTGGCGAGCTGGGTCTTGCCCGCGCCCGTGGGGCCAAGAAAGAGGAACACGGCGGCGGGGCGGTTGTCCCTGGGAATGCCGAAGCGCAGGCGTTTTACCCAGGGGATGATACGGGCGACGGCCCCGGTCTGGCCAAAGATGGTGTTGTTGACCCGGGCCTCGATTTCCGGAATGCTGAAGTTGAGGGGCGAGTCCGCCCCCTCCTCGTCCTCCGGCTCGATTCCCCGCAAAAACTCCGTGAGCGACTGCATGTCCAGGATTTTTCCCGGAGGCACAAGCCGCGTGATCTCCCCCGGCTCCCGCTCCGCCATGGCGCGCTGGGCGTCCTGTTCGGCCATGGCCTCCGCGCCCCTGTCCATGGCAAGACGCTGGGCGTGCTCGAACACCTGGCGGACAGTGCCGAAGAGGGTGTCTTTGGTGAGGGTGAAGGCGTCGTTCCGTTTTTTTCCGGGTCTTGCCAGCTCGCGGGTGAGGACAGCGTGCATCTCGGCCAAAGGTTCCAGGCCGTGTACGGCAAGCGCCACGGAAAGCGCTCCGGACTCGTTGCCCAACAGGGTGTAGAGCAGGTGTCTTCCGGTGATTTTGTGCGCGCCCAGGCTTGCCGCGTCCTCGGCCAGACGCTTCATCAGACTGTGGCCGCTTTTGGACAAGGCCTGCCGGTTCAGGGCGCCGTTTTCCAAAAACAACGGCGGCAGGGGCTTTGCCGGGGAGGATTCCCGCTGTAAAAGGGCGCGGAAGCGCTCCATGCCCTCGGGGGTGTACCATGCCTCCAAAAGGGAGATAAGCTCGATGTCCGCGGTTTCGAGCAAGGCCAGGGTGAGGGTGGCCTCGTCCACCCGGAGCTTGCCGTTTTGTGACACAATCTCCTCGGCGCGGGCCAGCAGGGAGAGAACCTCCGGGGCCGCGGTCTCCTGGGTGAGAGAGCCGGGGGGAACCGCGTCATCGACCACCTCGTGGCTGGATTCGACAAGGCCCACGAAGCTGTCCGGTGTTTTGCCCAACGCGTCCACAAGATGCGAGTGGACAAGGGTTCCCGGAGTCTTGGCAAGGCAGTAGAGCCAGTCCCGAAGCTCGACCCTTGGGTGGCCGTACTCGATGGCCTCGGCGACCACGCGGAATCCCTCCTCGCCCTTTGTGGCGCCCAGGACAGCGGCCAGGGAGGGGTCAAAGGAAGGGAGTCTGAGTCCCTTTCCGGTGAGAAGCATGGCGTGTTCCCTCGCTGGCGGGTGGGGGGTCCGCGGGACGGACTGAAGGCGTCCCGCATGATGACAGGCATGGTCTAAAATAGGTGAAAATAGAGGGACTTGTCAAATGGGGACGATGGAATGCCGGAGCCTGCCTTCCGCCGGACTTCCTCCTGTACAACAAACCCCGCCGGGTGGTATCCTCCCGGGCGTTTCCGGTTCCCGGCCCGCCCCCTGGGCGCCTTGAAAGGCACACCGTGAGAGTCCTGCTTGTCCATCCCTACTGCACGGAAGACCGCCTGGACGGCGCGGACCTGTGGGCCATGCCCATTGGCTCCTGGTATCTCGCCGCGCACCTCATGGCCCATGGGCACGGCGCCGGGGTGTTCCACGCCCAGGCCCTCCGGGACTGCCCGGAACGCTTTTCCGAAATTCTCGCCCAGGCCCGGCCGGACCTTGTGGGCTTTTCCGTTTTAAACGCCAACCGCTGGGGCGCCCTGGACCTTGCACGGGAGGTGAAAAAGGCCATGCCCGGCCTGCCTGTGGTGTTCGGAGGCCCGGGCGCCACCTTTCTCTGGCGGCGCTTTTTGACCCGCCATCCGGAAGTGGACGCGGTGGCCCGGGGAGAGGGGGAAATTCCCCTGCTGGCTTTGGCGGAAACCCTGGAGCATGGAGGCTCTCTTTTTAACGTCCCCGGCCTGTGCTGGCGGGACAGGGAGCGCCTTGTGGAAAACCCCCTGCCGCCCCCTGTGGCCGACCTCGACACCCTGGCGGACCCTGCGGAGCATTTTACCTTCCAGCACGCGGCCATGTCCCGGGGCTGCCCCGAGGCATGCGCCTTCTGCGGCTCCCCCGCCTTCTGGGGCCGCCGGGTCCGGTTCCATTCCCCGGAATACTTTGTCCGCCAGCTTGCCCGGCTCTCCTCCAAAGGAGTCCGGCATGTGTTTGTCTCGGACGATACTTTTACCTTAAACCGGGACCGGGTGCTCGAAACCTGCGCCCGCCTTGTCTCCGCGCGCCTGCCGCTCACCTGGTGCGCCATTTCCCGGGTGGACCGGGCGGATCCGGAGGTCTTCCGCCAGATGCGGCGCGCCGGATGCATCCAGATAAGTTTTGGCGTCGAACACGGAGACCCTCTCATCCGCGCGCGCCTGGGCAAAAGGTTTGACGACGGGACTGTCGAAAGGGCGTTTTCCCTGGCTTTAAAGGCGGCGCTTCTTCCCAGGGCCTATTTCATTTACGGCTGCCCCGGGGAAACCCGGGAGGCCCATGAAAAGACCCTGGCCCTCATGGAGCGGATAAAACCCCTGGCCGCCGTGTTCTACATGCTTGCCGTGTTTCCGGGCACAGCCCTGTATAAGGAATGCCTTGAAAAAGGGACGCTGACAGAAGATGCGTGGGAAGAGCGCAGGGAGGACGTGGCCTTTTGCGAGACAGACCCGGAGATGGATTGTCTGGAGATGGCCGAAAGAGGAGCGGAGCTGCGGCGCGCGTTCGCCCGTGCGCTTCCGGAGCGGTCGCTGGCGGCGGAGCTGGAGGACGGGCCGGACACAGGGCCCTTGCGCGCGGATTTTCTGTCGCGGCTGGCCATGACCTTTGACCACGGGGACTACGCGGCCAATCCGGACGTACACGGAGCCGCGGAGGCGGCGGAGCGGCTGTACGCCAGGGCGCTTGCCTGCTCGCCCTCGCCGCGCGCCTTTTTGGGACTTGGCGCGCGGGCGCACAGGCAAGGACGGTTTTCCGAGGCGGAGCGCCTGTTGCGGGAAGGGCTTGTCCACGCTCCGGAGGATGAGGCCCTGCATATCATGCTGGGGGCCGCGCTTTTGGCTCTCGGGCGGTCCGAAGAGGCGCTTTCCCACGTCCTGCGGGCGCCCGGAAACCCGGACGCGGCGCGCCTCGCCGCCCGCGCGCGGGAAGCGCTCGAAAGAGTCAGGGAATAAACGCGGTCCGGCGCGCGGCAAGTGGCTATTCTATCCCTTTTTCCGCACAATCATCCTGCTGTCCGCCACCACGCAGCCCTTGCCCTCGGCATACACCATGAGCGGATTGATATCCAGCTCGTCAATCTCCGGATGGTCGGTCACAAGCTGGGCCAGCCGCAGAATGCACTCCTTGATAGCCTCGAGGTCCGCGGGCGGCTTTCCCCGGTGCCCCTGAAGAATCCGGAACGCGTTGATGGAGCGGATCATGCTCTCCGCGCTCGACTCCCACATGGGCGCGAGCCGGAACGTGACATCCTGGAGCGCCTCCACAAACGTGCCCCCCAGGCCGAACATGCATATAGGCCCGAACATGGGGTCCCGGTTGGCTCCGAGAATGCACTCCTCGCCGCCCGGCGCCATTTTTTCCATGAGCACCCCTTCAATCCGGGCGTCCGGCTGGAACTTTTTAACGCTCGAAACAATGTCCCGGAACGCCTGGCGGGCCTCCTCCGGGGTGTTTATCTTGAGCTTGACCCCGCCCACATCGAATTTATGCACCACGTCCCGGGAGCTGATTTTCATGGCCACAGGGGGGCCTACCTCCTTAAGCGCGGCCTCGATGTCCTCCTCGCGGGAGACCACCCGGCTTGGCAAAAGGGGAAACCCGTAGGCTTCCAGGATATCCTTGCATTCCCCCTGGGGCAGGTGCGCCCGGTCTTCCTCCCCCAGTTTCACCCGGATGAGTTCCGCGGCCCTTGCCTTGTCCACAGGGAACTCCAGCCCGCCGTGTTTTTTCCGTCTTTCAGGTGTGAGTTTGCTGCCGTAGCGGGCCATGGCCGCAAAGGCGCGCACCGCCGCCTCCGGAAAGCTGTAGTTGGGGATGCCGTGCTCCTCCAGGTAGCGCACGCCCTCGGAAACATCCACGATGCCCATGAACGAGCACAGGACGGGCTTGGTGATGCCGTGCATGACCTTGGGCACGATCTGGGCCGTCTCGAGCACGTCGGTCATTTTTTGCGGGGTGAGCACCACAATGGCGCCGTCCACTCCCGGGTCATCGAGCACAGCCCGGAGCGCGGCCTCGTAGCGGCGGTAGTCCGCGTCTCCAATCACATCCACAGGGTTGTGGATGTTGGCCGTCGGGGGCAGGCTTTCCCGCAGCACGTTCTCGGTCTTGGCAGTGAACCGGGCGAGCTTTAAGTTGTGGCGGATGGCCGCGTCCGTGGTCATGATTCCCGGCCCGCCGGCGTTGGTGACAATGGCGATGCGGTTCCCCATGGGCCGGGGCATCTGGGCAAAGGCCACGGCGTGGTTGAACATCTCGTTCACGTCCTCGACCCGCTGAATGCCGCTTTGCAGGAATATGGCGTCATAGGCTTTGTCCGAGCCGGCCAGGGAACCCGTGTGGGAGCTTGCGGCCCTGGCCCCTTCCTCGGAGCGTCCGCTTTTGATGGCCAGCATGGGTTTTTCCATTTCGTAGGTGATCTTGCGCGCCACCTCCATAAACCTGCGGCCGTCGGTGATGTCCTCGAGGTACATGAGAATCACGCCGGTATCCGGGTCATTGCCCAGGTATTCCAGAAGCTCGATTTCCGAGACATCGGCCTTGTTGCCAAAGGAGATGAACTTGGAGAAGCCGATGTTTCTTCCCTTGGCAAGGTCCAGGGCCGCGGTGCAGAGCGCGCCGGACTGGGAGATGAGGGCAATGTTGCCGGGCTTGGGCATGTGCCGGGCAAAGCTCGCGTTCATGCTCACCGAGGCTGTTGTGTTGATGACACCCAGACAGTTGGGCCCCACTAGGCGGATGTCCCGGGCCTTGACCAGGGCCTTCAGCTCCTCCTCGAGGAGCCTGCCCTTGCCGCCCACCTCCTTGAACCCCGCGGTGATGACCACCACGCCTTTCACACCTTTGTCCGCGGCGTCAGAAACCACGTTGGTCACCATGGGCGCGGGAACGATCACCACCGCCATGTCCACCTCGTCCGGAATGGCGCCGATGGAAGGATAGGCCCGGATGCTGATGATAGAGCGCGCGTTGGTGTTGACAGGATAGAGCACTCCCTTGAAACCGCCTTCAAGAATATTGGTGACAACAGCGCGTCCCACACTGCCAGGGCGTTCGGTGGCGCCGATAACGGCGATGGATTTGGGTTCCATGATGGCTTTGACGTTGGGCATGGGTAACCTCCGTGAGGGGGAAGCGGGGAAACTGCGCCGGACAGCAAACCACTAGCTCACAAGATATCATGGAAAGGGCGCGGGAGGGAAGATTTTCTTCCGCATGCGCCGGAGCCGCGCGTCGGGGGTTCCGGCCCGGCCCCCTTTTCATCGGAGTGCCGCCCAGGCAAAACCGTCTTGAACAGCGGTCAAAACCCGGATATAATCCCGCTTCGATGAACCTGGACACAGAATCGTAATCAGGCGGAGCCGGAGAATTTGGGGTTGGGAACTCGAATAAAAAATCATCTTTTGTTGTTTTTTTAGTTATAGAGGTAATTGCAAAACTCTTGGAAACGACAAATTTGAGATAGGCCGGGTGGTTCCGCCCGAAGGGCAGGTTCACCCAACAGATAGGAATCATTTAGAAATGTTGGGTACACCCGGGCCTTGCGGCCCGGAACCGCCCAGCCTGCGCCTCATTTTGCAAGTACCTCTATAAAATTGGGTCTTTCTCCTCATAGCAGCCGCGGTGCGGCAAGGTTTTTGATCCGGCCTGGGGTTTCAACCCCAGGACCATGGCTCATACCAAGGCGCAATCAGACAAGGTATGCCCTCACCCCGGCCCTCTCCCACAGGGAGAGGGAGATTGAGCGGGAGCTTTCAGCAGGTGTTACGGATTGG
>JAGVGH010000101.1 GCA_020057225.1 Desulfobacterales bacterium
CGCTCCGCCACCGCCGGAGGCGCCGCCGCCAGGCGCCGCGTCCGAGGCCACGGCAAAATCCAGAAGATTGACAGGGATAACTCCCATGGGCACCGTCCGGACGCCCGCGGCGCCGGGCAGCAACACAAGACAAAGGACAAGAGCGGCGTGAAACGCCACCGAAACGGCGGCCATCGCGCCCGCGCGGAACCGGCATCCCGAGGCATGCTCCCGGTAAACGCCAAAAGCGCCCTCCTCCTCAAACAGGCGTCCGCCCCGGTCTTGAAGGAGACGGGCAAGCCGCTCCCCCATTCCGCGCACCAGTTCCTCTTCAGGCTCCAGACAGAACCGCACGTTCGCCCCCTGGCCGCGCCTCCGGCACCGGACCCCGCTATGCGTTTGCGTGTCCGGCCTTAGGTAAAAAAAACCACGAGGTTTTTTCCCTTCAGGGAAAAGAGACCCTCGTGGCCGCGTTGCCGGTTATTGCTTTGTTTGTCGCTTTGGTCTCCGGATTTCGTTATCCGGCCTTTTGAGCCGGATTTTTAGCCCCCCTCTTTCATGGAAGTCAAGTTTTTTTTCAAAGGAAAAGGCTTGACAAGCGCCAAGCCCAACGGTAGAGGGTAGCCAAATTCGGCGGTAGGAAACCACGGGCGCGGACTCGAATTTGCCCGAAAGCCGTAAAAGCCGTTTCACTAGTCAAACGAAGCCATGAAGGCCAAGGAAAGGGACACCCCTTTCCCGGCCTTCATGGCTTTTTTGTTTTCAGGAGGCGTCTGATGCGGCACCCGTTCCGGCTCCGGTTGATTTTCCTGTTCGCGGCCGCGCTTGCGGCGGCCCTCGTGTTCCACGGGGCCGCCCAGGCGCTGGCGGAGGCGCCCAAAACCGTCACGGTGACCGACGCCGGGGGAAGACCTGTGACCATCCGGCTTCCCGTCCGCAGGATCGTCGCCCTCAACACCGATGGCGCCGAGGTTCTGCGGATTCTCCGGGCAGGCTCCCTTCTGGCGGGCGCAAGCTCCCTCATCCAAAAAGAGCCGGATTTCTGGCCGGAGTTCAAGAACCTCCCCCTTGTCGGCAAGTGGAACGACCCGGACATGGAGGCCATTGTTCAGATCAAACCGGATCTCGTGGTGTGCTATAGCGACACGCCCGGAAAAACCTTCGAGGAAAAGGTGGGCAGGCTGGGCATACAGATTCTGCGCATGGACTTCCACATGCCGGAAACCATCGAACAGGAGGTGGAAACCCTGGGGAGGGTGCTGGGCCGTGAAAAGGAGGCGGGGGGGTACATCGCCTGGTTAAGGGAAAAGCGGGAACTGGTGCAAAAATGCCTTTCCGGGGTTACGACACGGCCCAACGTGTATCTGGAGGCGTACTCGGACTTCCGGACCTCCGGCCCGGAGACGGCCATGCACCAGATCTGCGCCGAGGGAGGCGGGGTCAATGTGGCCGCGCTTGCCAGCATCCCCCACGCCGAGGTGACGGCGGAATGGCTCCTCTCCCGGGCGCCCGCGGCCATGGTCAAAGCGGGAAGCCTCAGCACCGCCTACATGGCGCGGGACGACACGGAAATACGCGCCATTCACACCCGGGTGCCCGCGCGGCAGGGCTGGGAGCTTCTGCCCATGGTCCGGAACGGAAACATCCATGTTCTCGCAAGCGCTGTCGGCCCTGGCCCCAGATTTATCGTCGGCGTCATGTATATGGCGAAATGGCTCCATCCCCAGGCATGCGGGGCGCTGGACCCTGCGGGAACCCACAGGGAATACGTGGAGCGTTTTCAGGGCGTTCCTTTAAAGGGGGTTTATGTTTTTCCGTGACACGGCAACGGTGAACGAGGCGGGCGGGCGGCCAGAGGCGACAGGGGCCGCGGCCTACGGGCTTATGGGCAGGCGGAAAACCCTGGGGCTTTTCGCGCTTCTCTGCCTCACCCTGGGCGCGGCCCTGGCGGGGCTTCTTATAGGAACCTACGACACGGGAATCCGCGACCTTGCGGCGGCCCTCCTTGGAGAGACCGGCACTAAAAGCGCCATTATCCTGGGGCTGCGCCTTCCGCGCGTGGTCATGGCCCTGTTGGTGGGCGCGGGCCTTGCTGTTGGCGGCGCGGTGTGCCAGGCCGTCCTGGGAAACCCCCTGGCCTCGCCCTTTACCCTGGGTGTCTCCTCGGGCGCCGGCTTTGGCGCGGTTTTGGGAATCGTCCTCTTCCACTCCTCCCATCCCGACGCCGTGGCCGCCAGCGCGCTGGTTTTCGCCGCTATCTCCACGCTGCTCATTCTGGGAATCAACAACATCCGGGGCGCCGGGTCCGAAACCCTCATCCTGGGCGGCGTGGCGGTCATGTTCCTGTTCTCCTCCCTTACCTCCTTTGTCCAGTACACCGGCACCCTGCAGGAGGTGGGCGACATCGTTTTCTGGTTTTTCGGCAGCCTGAGCAAGGCCGGATGGCGGCACATCGCGGTGTCCGCGGTGATGATCGCGCTTCCCATGCCATACCTCTATCTCAAAGCCTGGGACTACAACGCCTTCCTCGCCGGGGACGAGGCCGCGCTGGCGCTCGGGGTCCATGTGGGACGGCTCCGGACCGCCTCCATCTGTCTTTCCGCACTGCTCACCGCGGGCGCCATCTGCTTCGTGGGCGTGATAGGCTTCATCGGCCTGGTCGCGCCCCACATCGCCCGGATGCTCGTGGGCAGCGACCACCGCTATCTTCTGCCCGCCTCGGCCCTTTCCGGGGCCGCCCTCGTGGCTCTTGCGGACCTCATCTCCCGGATCCTGTGGCCGCCTCAAATCATCCCCATCGGCATCATGACCTCGTTTCTCGGGGTCCCGTTTTTCTTTTTCCTGCTCGTGCGGCGGACCAGGAGGCGCCTCTGATGCTCGAAACGCACAACCTTGGTTTCGGCTGGGGAAAAACCCGATGTCTTAGCGGAGTCAGCCTCTCGGTCAAGCCCGGCGAGGTTGTCTCCGTCATCGGGCCCAACGGCGCCGGAAAAAGCACCCTGTTAAAGTGCATTCTCCATATTCTCAAACCCGGGGAGGGAGAGGCGCGGGTGCATGGAAAAAACGTGGGCGCGCTCCATCCCAGGGAGAGGGCCATGAAAATGGCCTATGTGCCCCAGGCCCTGCCCTCCAAATTTCCCATGTCCGTCTTTGACGTGGTGCTTTTGGGCAGGCGTCCGTATCTCTCCTGGAAGGCGGCGGACAGGGATATTGAAAAGGCGGGCCGGGAACTCGAGCGCATGGGTCTTTCCCGCCTTGCCTGCCGGGATTACGACACCCTTTCCGGAGGGCAAAAGCAAAAAGTCATGCTTGCCCGGGCCTTTGCCCAGGACGCGGAGTTTTTGCTTCTGGACGAGCCCACCAGCAACCTGGATTTGAGGCACCAGCTCGAGGTCATGTGCCTGTTGAAGGAGTACACGGCCCAGGACGGCAAGGGCGCCCTGGTGGTGCTGCACAACCTCAACACCGCGGCGCGGTTTTCAGACCGTATCGTCATGCTCCAGGAAGGGAGCGTGTTTAGGGCGGGCCTTCCCTGGGATGTTTTGAGCGGAAAAAACATTGAAACGGTTTACGGGGTAGAGGTGGAAACCGTCGGATTGAACGGATGCCGCGTGGTGGTTCCATTGCGGGTAGCGGGCTAAAAGCCCCGGGAGGTTGTTTTATGATAAAAATCGCGTCCATCATGTGGAACAGCCATGTGCCAACGCTGGCCGAGGCCGCCAAGACGGTTCCGGGGGTGGAGCTTGCGCTTTTCTCTTCCAAGACCCTTGAAAACGAGCCGGAACGCCTGGAGGATGTCTATAAGGTGTTGGAAGGGGCGGACATCCTGCTCCTGTACCGTTCCGCCAGCGGTTTCTGGGACTCCATGGAGGACAGGCTCGAGGAAATCCGCAACAAGGCGCCCACCGTGTGTGTGGGATACGACCCTTCCCTGTGGGCGCTTTCCACCTATCCGCCCGATGTGGTCCAGCAGGCGTACAACTACATCAGCTTCGGCGGCAGGGAAAACTTCGTGAACCTGCTCCGCTTTACAGCCGGGCTTGTCACAGGGACTGAAAAGGAAGCGGCGCCTCCGGTGGAGGCGCCCTGGGAGGGATTGTACCATCCCGCCGCCGGTGTCCGGTATTTCAAGGAAGCCGCGGACTACATGGCCTGGCACAAAGGGTATCAGGCGGCCAGGGGTCTTGCGGACGCGCCCCTGGTTGGAATTTTGATTCCCCGCCACGCGTGGGTGGCGGAAAACCTCGAAATCGAGGACCTGCTCATCCGGGAACTTGAAAACGCGGGCCTGGGCGTTGTTCCGGTGTTCTCTTACAGCAGCCGGGAGCGCGGCCAGGGCCGGACCAACGGCGCCAAGGGGAGTCTTGTTTTTCTGGAAGAGGTGTTCCTCTCCCCCGGCGCCCCGCGCATCCGCGCCTTGATCAAACTCCAGATGTTTCTTCTGGGCATCCAGGGCGCCGACAAATTCACGGACGAGCGGGCCAACAGGGACGGCATCGCGTTTTTCTCCCGTCTGGGCGTGCCGGTGTTCCAGCCCGTTGTCAGCACGGACATGACCCATGAGGAATGGGAGGCAAGCCTCCAGGGACTTGCCAACGTGAGCTTCACCGTCGCCCTCCCCGAGTTCGAGGGGGTAATCGAGCCTCTCATGCTGGGCTGCGTGGAGCGCGGGGCCGACAACGCCACCGGCGCGGTGACGGAGCGCAGGACTCCGGTTCCGGAGCGCGCGCGGAGGCTTGCCGCACGGGTAAAAAAATGGGTTCAACTGGGGATGAAGCCTGTTTCGGAGCGCAAGGCCGCCTTTATCCTCCACAACAACCCCTGCGCCTCGGTGGAGGCGACAGTGGGCGGGGCGGCCAAGCTGGATTCCCTGGAGTCTGTGGCGCGCATCCTTCAGGCCATGGAGAGGCGGGGATACTCGGTGAGTCCTCCGGAGAGCGGACAGGAGCTTATCAAAACCATCATGGACCGGAAGGCGGTCTCGGAGTTCCGCTGGACCACCACGGATGAAATCGTGAAAAAGGGCGGCGCCCTGGCCATGGTGGAACTGCCGGAGTATCTGGAATGGTGGAAGAGCTTTCCGGAAAAAATCAGGCGGCGGGTCGAGGAGGCCTGGGGCAGGCCGCCGGGGGAGGAGAAGAACGGCATCCCCGCCGCCATGCTCCACGAGGGCAAAATTCTGGTGACAGGTGTCTCCTACGGCAACGCCGTGGTGTGCGTGCAGCCCAAACGGGGCTGCGCGGGCACCCGCTGCGACGGGGTGGTGTGCAAGATTCTGCACGACCCGGACGTGCCGCCGCCGCACCAGTATCTGGCCACGTACCGCTACTTGGAAGAGGAATTCGGCGCCGACGTGTTCATCCACGTGGGCACCCACGGCAACGTCGAGTTTTTGCCCGGCAAGGCGGTTGGACTCTCGGAATCCTGCCTCTCCGACATCTGCATCCACGAGACCCCGCATCTCTACATCTACAACTCGGACAACCCCGCCGAAGGCGCCATCGCCAAGCGCCGGAGCAACGCGGTGTTGGTGGACCACATGCAGACAGTCATGGCGCAGGGGGGGCTGTACGCCGCTCTGGAAGAGCTGGACAGGTACATCGAGGAATACGAAAAAGCGAAAATCTCCGAAAAAAACCGGGCCCATACGCTTTCGCACCTCATTGTGGACACCGTCAAAAAAACGGGGCTGGACAGGCAAATACGGCTCACCGACGACATGTCCATGGAGGAGATTGTGCGGCGGGCGCACGACGCGCTTTCCAAGGTCCGCAACACCTATATTCCCGACGGGATGCATGTGTTCGGGGAGGTTCCCGAGGGGGACCGGCGGGCCGGGTTCATCTGGGCGGTGCTGCGCTATGACGCGGGGGACGCGAACGGTCTGCGCAAGGTGCTGTGCCGGTCCATGGGCCTGGACCTGGCGGCGCTGTTGAAGGACGAGGGCGCGGTGGATCCCGCATGGGGGAAAAGCAACGGCCAGTTGCTGGAAATGATGGAGGCTGTCGGCAGAGAAGTGACGGGCGCGGCCCTCGCGCCGGGTTCCGACGGGGAGTTTCTTGCGCGCGTGACAGACATTCTTGGAGAGCGGCTGAAAGACCGGATGGTTCTGGGCGCCCTTATGGGCATCCGGGCGCGGATTATGGACCTGGACCACAGGGTCTCCGCAAGCCGGGAAATCGAGGCGCTTCTTTCCGGCTTTGACGCCAGGTACATCCCCGCGGGCCCCAGCGGGCTCATCATGCGGGGCAGGGACGATATTCTGCCCACGGGCCGGAACTTCTACTCCCTGGACCCCAACAAGGTGCCGACCCGGGCCGCCTTCCAGGTGGGGGAAAACCTGGCCAACGCGGTGTTGCACAAATACCTCCACGAGGAGGGAAAGTATCCCGAGAGCGTGGGCGTGTTCTGGATGGCCGGGGACATCATGTGGTCGGACGGCGAGGGCATGGGGCAGATTTTGGCGCTCATGGGCGCCCGGCCCAAATGGCAGCCGGACGGAAGGGTCAAGGGCTTTGAAATCATCCCCCTGGAAGAGCTGGGCCGTCCCCGTGTGGATGTGACCGTCCGCGTTTCGGGAATCGCCCGGGACAACTTCCCCAACTGTGTCGAATATGCGGACGAGGTTGTCCAGGCCGTGGCCGCGCTGCCGGAGCCGGAGGAACAGAACTTTGTCCGCAAACACACCCTGGAGCGTCTCAAAGAGGCCAACGCGGAAGAAAAAGACATAAGCGCCTTCCGCAGGGCCACGTTCCGCGTGTTTTCCGCCCGGCCCGGCACATACCGCGCGGGTGTCAACCTCGCTGTCTATGCCTCGGCCTGGAAGACCGAGGCCGACCTCTCGGACATCTTCCTTTTCTGGAACGGCTACGCCTACGGCAAGGGCGTGTTTGGAGAGCCTTCCCACCGGGAGCTTGCCGGGAACCTCAAGAGCGTGAGCCTCACGTTCAACAAGGTGGTGGCCGATGAAAACGATCTTTTCAACTGCTGCTGCTATTTCGGCACCCACGGCGGACTCACCGCCGCCGCCCGCCATGTTTCCCAAAAACCCGTGAAGACCTATTACGGCGACACCCGTGAGCCGGAAAGGGTCGAGGTCCGCGACCTGGCCGACGAGGTGCGGCGCGTGGTCCGGGCCAAACTGCTCAATCCCAAGTGGATCGAGGGCATGAAGCGCCACGGGTACAAGGGCGCGGGGGACATCTCGAAGCGGGTGGGCCGGGTCTATGGCTGGGAGTCCACGACCCGGGAAGTGGACGACTGGATTTTCGACGACATCGCGAAAACCTTTGTGCTGGACAAGGAGAACCGCGCATTCTTCAAGGAGCACAACCCCTGGGCGCTGGAGGAGATTGGGCGCAGGCTGCTGGAGGCCGAAAGCCGCGGGCTGTGGGAGGCGGACCCCGGGGTGCTGGAGCAATTAAAGGAGCATTACCTCGAGATGGAAGGGTGGATCGAGGAGGACATGGGGGACGTGACCGGAGATTTCCAAGGCGGCGCCGTGGACATGTTCACCTCCGAGGACGTGGGCGCGTGGAAAGCGGAGATGGAAAAGCTCCGGAGCGAATGGAAATAGGAGGCCGGCCGGTCCGGCCCAGGGATTCCAATGGCCGCGGAACTGAAACCACAGCCTTTCTGAAGAAGGGCGCCGCAGCCTGACACCGGACCCGCAAGAGCCGGAAACGCGACAGGTTAACAGGGGAACAAGGCCACGAAGGCCCTGACGGAGAATACTTCGTCAGGATCTTCGCGGCCTTTTTGTTTGGAAACAAACGAAAGAGGACAAAAAAATAACGGTTGGAAGCGCATCAAGGAAAGGAGAACACGGATGAGGGGAATTTTCAAACAGGGAACACGTTGGGTGGTTTTGGCCGTTTTTTTTCTGGGGCCGCCAGGAGCCTTTGCGGAAGACACGGTGGAGAAACGCCAGATACTGGAAAAGATGCAGGTCACCTCGACCCGCACCCGCAAGGCAAAGGATCTGGCTCCGGCCAGCACCAGCGTCATCACCCGGGAGGACATGGAAATCAGCCAGGTCCGCACCATTGACGAGGCGCTCCGCTATGAGCCGGGCCTTAACCTGGACCGGTCCGCGGGACTGGGCGACGCGCTTCCCGGCATCACGATGCGGGGCCTTCCGGGCGACGAGCGCACCCTTGTGATGGTGGACGGCATTCCCGTGAACGACGCGTACTCGTCACTCGTGCCGTTCAACAACATCAATCCGGACGCCATCCGGCAAATCGAGGTGGTGCGCGGACCAGGCTCCGCCCTGTACGGGGGCGACGCCATGGGCAGCGCCATGAACCTCATAACCGGGGACCCCAAAAAACTCACCATAGGGGCCAAGACAGGCATGGGTTCCTATGGCCGGCGGACAGCGGGAGGCACTATCGGCGACCGGCTCGGCGGCAGGTTCTCCGTGCTGGCCAATTTTGACTGGGAGGCCCAGGACGGCTACGCCACATCCCTGGTGGCCAAGACAAGCGCCAAGGGGGCCGGGACGGTGACCGGCGGGTATTCCATGCCATACGACATGGACCCGGCGACAGGCCAGGTTCAAAACCGCCATGTCATCGGCGACAAGGGAGACAAAAGTTCCGAGCGTTTCGGCGGCAGCCTGCGCGCCTCGGCGGACACGTCGGAGACCGGCAAGGCGACCCTGTCTTTCTTTGGAGGCAGCCACAGCTATTATTACGACGCGCCCCGCAGCTATCTTTTGGACGCCGCGGGCAACCCTGTTTTCACAGGCTCTGTCACCACCTCCGCGGGCCACCGCACCCTCACGGCCTACAGCACGGACTTCCTCGCGGGTAAAGGCGCCCGGGAATACTACGCCCCGGCCCTCACCTACAAGGAAACCTTCGGCCCGGTGGATTTCACGGCCAAGCTCGCCTGGCAGCACCGTATCGGCATGTACACCCAGCATAAAACCACCCCCAACACCGGGACGTATTACACCGCCAAAGGACAGGTGGTGGACTCGGAGTCCGACGCCTATATCGCCGAGGCGCAAGCAGACTACCACTGGACCTGGGGCAGGGAGCACGTGCTCACCACCGGCCTGTGCTACAAGGACAACACCTTTGACCAGGAAACCACGGAAACAGCCCATTATCTGACCGAGGACTCCACGTATGGGAGCGTCATTGACATGACCCGGGGGAAGACGCGGTTTTTCGCTCCCTTTGTGCAGAACGAGTGGAGCCTGCATGACCAGGTGACCCTGTACACGGGAGCGCGCATGGACTGGTGGCGGGCCGGGGACGGCGAGGCCGGCGCGCCCAACAAGCCCTGGGTCTTTGAGGACAAAGGCAAAAGCCAGTTAAGCCCCAAGATTTCCGCGGTGTGGGAGCCGGTGAAAAAAGCCACCTACATAAAAGCCTCTGTCGCCCAGGCCTTCCGCCCCCCCGCCATTTACGATCTTTTCCGCACCTGGGTGAGCGGAACCACGCTGTACCGCGGCAATCCCGACCTCGAGCCCGAGACCTTGTGGAATTACGAGCTGGGCGTGGACCAGTATCTGTTTTCCCGCAAGATCAGACTGGGCATCACAGGCTACTATTCCCAGGTCAAAGACCTGATAGGAAGCCTTGACGGCACTCCCTTCGCGCCCTACACCAGGGTTTCGGAGAAAAAAAACATCTCGGACGTGGATATTCTGGGCCTGGAGACCGAGGCCCGCCTCTATCCTGCGGACTGGCTGCAAATGTTCGTCAATTACAGCCACTGCGACACCGAGATCAAGAAAAACGACGCGGACCCTGCCCTGGAGGGAAACCGCCTTACCGGCTCTCCGACCTTCCCCATGGATGTTGTCAACCTGGGCGCGGACCTGGAGTTCTGGAAATTCCGCTATGGAATCACCGGCAAGTACACGGGCAAGACCCACTGGCGGACGGACAACCTTTACACCGGGGACGAGACCTACATGGGCTATACCGAGCACTGGCGTTTCGACACCAAACTCTCGTTCAAGGCCACGGAAAACGTCACGGCCTCCTTTGCGGTAAACGACCTCTTCGATGAGGAGAAGTACATCGGCGGCTCCATCGCCGAGGGCCGGACGGTCTATGGCGAAATCCGGTTTGACATCTGAGAGGAAGGCGAAGCATACTGGGAGCCGGGTTCCGGCCTGTTCGTCAGGGAAGACGGACCCGGCTCTTCACTATCCTTGAAACCGGCGCGGATTTCATCCGTCCATGGGAGGTAAAGCGGTGTGCGAGGCGAACGCGTATCTTGTGGTTCACGGGGGCGAGCGGCTGCTCATGGAGTCGGTGGACACCGTGCGGCCGGAGGGCGGGGACATGTGGCTTATCGAGAATATTTTCGGGAACCGGCTCGCGGTGCGCGGGCGGATCAAGGAAATGAGCCTTGTGAACCACAGGGTGGTGTTCGAGGAAATCCCCGGCGCGGAGCACTCCCACGGCGGGACGGGGCACAGCCATGGACACGGGCACGTCCATTCCCACGGGCACGCGCACGGGGACGCGGAGGAAGGCCACGGGCACGGCCATGAGGACCATGACAAGGAGCCGCACAACCACGGGCGCTGAAAAGCGGTCCGGCCCTTTTCCGGAAACGGCGCGGCAGTCTGGCAGGACGGATTTGAAAGCCCCCTCGCGCTTGGATTCTGTGTTTGGATTGTCCGCGATTTTTACGTGGACAACATCTGTGCCATGGTCCTGGGGTTGAAACCCCAGGCCAGATCAAAAGCCTTGCCGCACCGCGGCTGCCATGAGGAGAAAGGCCCGTTTTATAATAAGAGGTAATTGCAAAATGAGGCGTAGGTTGGGTGGTTCCGGGCCGCAAGGCCCGGGTTCACCCAACATTTCTAAATGATTCCTTTGTGTTGGGTGA
>JAGVGH010000211.1 GCA_020057225.1 Desulfobacterales bacterium
CAAAAACGCGGCGGGGTTTGTCTCCGCCAGCCTGCGGCGGATGTCCACAGCCTCCTGGGTAGCCTTTAGCGCCTCCTCCCGCCTGCCAAGACCGCTTAAGCGATTGCCCAGGTTGTTGAGGCTTGATGCAAGGTCCGGCAAAAACGCGGCGGGGTTTGTCTCCGCCAGCCTGCGGCAGATGTCCGCCGCCTCCCGGGTGGCGTTTAATGCCTCCTCCCGCCTGCCAAGACCGCTTAACACTATGCCCAGGTTGTTGAGGCTTGATGCAAGGTCCGGCAAAAACGCGGCGGGGTTTGTCTCCGCCAGCTTGCGGCGGATGTCCGCCGCCTCCCGGGTGGCGTTTAAGGCCTCTTCCCGCCTGCCTAGACCGCTTAAGCGATTGCCCAGGTTGTTGAGGCTTAATGCGAGGTCCGGCAAAAACGCGGCGGGGTTTGTCTCCGCCAGCCTGCGGCGGATGTCCACCACCTCCTCTGTTGCCGCCAGAGCCTCTTTTCTCTGGCCAAGATTTCTCAATAAGTTACCAAGGTTAACGAGGGATCCCGCAATAGTCTGCACCCTCCCGTCCTTGTTTTCCGCAACAAGCCTGTCCAGGCTTTCCCGCGCCTCCCGGGCCAGGTCCCGGGCCTCTTCCAGCCTCCCTGTGACGCTCAGGTGCCACCCCAGTTCGATAATCCAATGTATTCTGTGGATTTTCAGGGATTCCGGAGGAGTTTCGCCCGCTTCCAGCACCCGCTTTGTAAGCTCTTGGATGCGCTCTTCCCGTTCCCTAGCTGTCAAGCGGTCCCAGGGCTGGCTTGCGTCCGCTTCCCGCGCGTCCGGGAGAAGGCTTTCCCCCTGCTCCGGAAAGAAAAACCGGTGCCCCACCCAGCGCCAAAAATCCGGCGCGTGCAAAACCAGGGCGCGGACCACGTATTCCGGCACCCAAAACACCACCGGGCAGGGAAAGGCCCTGGGCCAAAACTCCCGGCTGGCGTTCAACACCCGAAGACCCTGGCTTTCGCCCGGCTTTAAGGGATGGACCAGCCGTTCCAGTCCCGTGGCCATGACAGGCCCGCCCGGTTCCGGAAACGCTTCCCGCAGCGCCTCCAGCGGGTTTTCCGCGGAAGGGGGCAGCCCGGCCGCACGCAGCCCGGGAACCTGGGTTTGGAGGGTCTGAATCAGCCGGTCCCGCAGGGCGGGATTTGCCACAGCCACGCCCAGGGAAAAAGTGTCCCGGGAGAGTTCGAGCATTCTGACAAGGGCCGCCAGTTCCGAGCGCTCCTCCCCGGAGCCGGGAAAAAGGGCGCTTTCCAGCGCCGCGCTGTCCGCTATTTCAGCCATGACTCGGCCGCCGGGTTGACGACATACCAGGTTTCATCCCGGCTGCCGTTGATGTAGGCGAGAACCGCGCGGCTGAATAACAGCTCGCGCACCTCTTTTTCGTTGTCCGCCCCCTGTGTCAATGCGCCCTTGTCCCGCACTTCCTCAAGAATGGGCCTGTGCCCGGACCGCAGCATAAGGGCATAGGTGCGCCGGGATTCGGCCTTGACCAGTTCCAGCCCCTTCCTCCGGACAGGAAACCCGCCCCGGACAAAGGCCTGGCGGAGAAGCAGCATAAGCTCCGAGGGCTGGCCGCCGCTGAAACGGATGATGTCGTCCAACACCTCTGTATTCTCGAAAACCTCCTCTTGGCAAACGCCGGCCTTGCGCAGACGGCGGGCCACAAGCTCCCGGAAAAGCGCCATGCCTTCGCCGCAGTCCGCGCGGTCCGGCGGGTGGTTTCGGACCTTGGTCATGGGCACAACAGGGGGGCAGCCAAAGCCCTGGGCGAGCTTGGGGGCGGCGGAGGAGTACAGAAGGTCCAGGGGCACCGTGTAAATGACATGGCAGTCAAAACCGGCAAGCTGGGGCTGCCGGTTGACGAAAAGATATTCGGATGTGGTAATCGCGCCAGCGGGCAGGGGTCTTGTGGTCATTTTGTCCAGGTCGTCCACAATGAGAACGATGCCGTTTTTTCCCTTGTTGCCCAGATCCTGGACCGCCTTGCCGATGAGGTCGTTGGCCAGGGACATCCAGTTGCCGGTGTCTGGCTCCATGGCCTTGCGAAACCGATCGCGCATTTCCGGGCTTCCCTTGATTGCCGTATGGATGGTTGCAAGACCTGTGGTGATGTCCAGGCTGTCAATGGTCACATCCCGAAACATCAGGTCTTGGAGCATCCGCCATCTTTCGGCAAGATAGGAGGGTTTGACCTCGATGCCTGTCTCCCGCAGGCGCCCCGCGAGCCTGCGGATAATGGCGAGGAGGATTTCCGGAAAATCCACGTCGTTCAGATCAATGTCCTCTTCCTTGAGAGGGCAGTTCACCACCAGATAGCCCTTCCCTTCCAGTTGCGCGCCCGCGCGGCCAAGCTCGGTGCTTTTGCCGCTGCCCTTGTGTCCGCTCAGGGCCTGGCAGGTGGAACCGGGAGAGAGCACAATGGTTTGCACAAGCCGTGTCACCGTGTCCTGCATGCCCCGCGCGGGGTCCAGGTCCACATAGAGATCCCCCTCTTCCGGAGTGAGGGGGCGGGTGCCGTCAAATGCCGCAAACACCTTGCGCTGGGTTTGAAGGTCCATTTCTTGCTCCTGGGGTTGAGTATTCGGAATTAGATCTATTCCGGATTATCCGTGCTTTTTGCGTAGATAATGGCGCAGCCCGCGAAAACGGGCCGTTTACAGCCAGCCCTAAAGCCTAAAGCCTAAAGCCTAAAGCCTAAAGCCTAAAGCCTAAAGCCTAAAGCCTAAAGCCCTAAAGCCTAAAGCCTAAAGCCTTCTTTCCGGCCTCGCCGGTTTAGGATTCCCCGTCCGGCTTATCCGCGCTGCCGGGGCGGATGGATGTTTGATTGGTAAAGCCTACCACAGGAGGAGATGAAAGTCCAATTCCGTGTGAAAGGACCAAGGGAACCAGGGAGGGCATGGCTTATACTCCGGAGCGAAACCGCGGGAGCCCGGGTTCCGGCTTTCGCCCGGGCGATGGAGGCTTGCCGCCGGGGGATTACTACGGGGATCTTTGAATCGGAACGGAAGCGTGAAAAATGCTATAATGGTTCTGGGAAAGCCTGGCCGTTGACTTTCACCCGGCAAGGTCTTAAACTTTCCTCGATGGCGTTCTGTGATTTCCACCTTTCCAGGAAAACGCGCGCCCCCCCGCATGCGTTGGGCGGGTTGCTTTTAAGCCGGAATTTGATAAAGTCGCCGAGGGTCTGGACCAGTGAGGCGAGGGCCGAAGGGACGCGCCGTGCGGCAAGACGCCCTGCGGCGGGCGGCGGAGGGAAAAATGCGGTACAGAAAGATACAGTTTCCGGAAATTATTGAACTTAGGGAATCCATGATTCTTGAGGGCGACGCCCTTCACGCGCTCCGGGTATTGCCATCCAATTCTGTGCAGTGTGTCGTTACTTCGCCGCCTTACTGGGGACTTCGCGACTACGGGATTGAAGGCCAAATCGGGCTGGAGCCGACATTGCCTCAGTTTATCAACCAGTTGGTTTCAGTGTTCCGCGAGGTCAGGCGCGTTCTCCGGGATGACGGCACGTTGTGGCTCAACATAGGCGACGGATACACAAGCGGGAACCGCGGGTACAGGGCAACAGACAAGAAAAATCCGGCGCGCGCGATGAACATCCGGCCTGACACGCCGGAGGGGTTGAAATCAAAAGATTTACAGGGGATTCCCTGGAGGTTGGCCTTTGCGCTTCAGGATGACGGCTGGTATCTGAGAAGCGACATTGTTTGGCATAAACCGAACGCGATGCCGGAAAGCGTGAAGGACAGGCCTACAAGGGCGCATGAGTATTTATTTATGCTGACAAAGTCTGAAAAGTACTATTATGATCATGAATCTGTCAAGGAGGTTGGGATGAACGGGAAAAGCCGCAACCGGAGAAGTGTATGGGATATTAACACGCAACCTTTTCCTGAAGCGCATTTTGCCACATTTCCTCCAAAACTCGTTGAGCCATGCGTGGTGGCTTCCTCTAATCCTGGAGATTATGTGCTTGATCCATTTTTGGGATCTGGGACAGTTGGCGTTGTCTGTATCCATCACGACAGAAATTATATTGGAATTGAACTAAATCCTGAATATATAATTATAGCTTCAAACAGGTTGAACGCTGCGGAGGACAGGATTTTCAGGGTGGCAATATGAATGAGTCCATAAAAGTTCCTTTTCCTAAAATGCAGATTGCCTTTTCCAGCGCACTTAATGATATCCGCAGTAAGTATCTTCAAGATGCTCTATACAATACGATTGCCGATATGGATATTTCTATTATTGATAGTCAACTGCATGATTATGTTTCGAATGCGTACCTAACGACGCTTGCCACACATGGAATCAGAGGCGAACTGGTGTATGCGGTGCCATGTGTTCTTGAAAAAAATCCGCGCCTGATTGGATATTATAGATTGCTGCTTGGCTTCAGCCAAAAGGAGTTCTACACGTCTCAATCGGGCTTGTCTCGTTTTAAATCCATGGAAACAAAAGGAATTATTGCCAATGATCTCAAAAAGTTACTTCCGTTGCTATGTCAACAGTTTATTTTAAGCGCTAATATATTAATTGATGGAATAGGCGCAAGAAGAATAAGCCGTGAACTGCTTGACGATCTCTCGCTTCTAACGGTCGGTCCGCAGTTGAGGGGCGGCGCGGATTTGCCGCGGCTTGCTCCATTTCCGGTACTCTGCGTAGTTGCCGGAAACCATGATTTCCTGCCAGGAAAGGAAATGCGTTCCGGAAACGCCTGTTCCTAAACCGGCAAAGCCGGAGAATTCAGGAGACAGAAGTTCGGAGTTAGAATACCAGGAAAAGCGCCCGGTTTTTTAAAAAGCGGGTCTCATTCCTTACAGCA
>JAGVGH010000005.1 GCA_020057225.1 Desulfobacterales bacterium
GACCTACATGTAATGCACTTGTAAAAATATGATGTAGGTCGGGTGGTTCCGCGCGTAGCGCAGGTTCACCCGACAGATTTATCAATCGGAACGGATTTGTGAAAACCGCTATAGATGTTACGCCTCCAGGTCAAAGCCCGCCAGATACGCCGCGAGTTTCCCGCGCGCCCCGTCAAGAAGCTCCGGACACGCGTTGAAATCCCGGCCGTCGTCTTTGACCTGGGCGGCGAACACCATGCAGGTGGGCGCCCCGCACTTTTTGCAATTGGTTTTAGGCAACAGTTTTAAGATTTCCATGAGCGCGGGCCTGGTTTTTCCCTGGATTCGCGGCGCAATGTCCGCCCGGTTCTCCCACGCCAGGTTGATCTCGTTTGTAATCCATTCGAGAATCCCGTCGGCCTCGTCACCGTCCGCCAGCCCGGCCACTCCGATTTCCCGGGCGCAGACCTTGATGTACTTTCCCTTGTGCCGGAACAAAAGCTCCGGCGGTTCCGCGTAATATTGGTCCGCGCCCAGGCGGGCGTTGAGGTAGGGAAGGACTCCGGAAACATCCTGCTCAAGCCGCGCCACGCAGTAAACGGACGTGGAGGAAGGGTTGCATTCCGGACGGAAAACCTCTTTGGAGTATCCTTTTAACAGCATGGCCCGCCTCCGTGTTTCAGAGGATTCTCATTTCCCCAGCCAGCCCTTGACCTCTTCCTTTTTAGGCACCTTGCCCGCGCACTTGACCTTGCCGTCCACCACCACGGCCGGGGTGCTGAACACCCCGAGCTTTGCCATGGCCATCACATCAGTGACTTTTTCCACAGTGGCCGCGGCGCCGGACTCGGCCACGGCTTCCCTTACAACCTGCTCCGCCTGTTTGCACTTGGGGCATCCAGGCCCCAGCACCTTGATTTCCATCGGAAAACCCCTTTCTAAAACAGAAGGTTGAAAGTATAGCCGACAATCAGTATCCCCGTTGCGACAACCCCCGCGAACACGCCGATCAAACGGGGCTTCAAAACCTTGCGCAAAATAATCATCTCAGGAAGCGACAGGGCAATCACCGCCATCATAAAGGCCAGCACCGTTCCCAGAGCCGCGCCCTTGCCCAAAAGGGCCTGGACGATGGGGATGATTCCCGCCGCGTTGGAATACATGGGAACGCCAATCAGCACCGCCAGGGGCACGGACCACCACGCGGATTTTCCCATAAAGGAGGCCATGAAATTTTCAGGCACATATCCGTGAATGCCCGCCCCCACGGCGATCCCCAGCGCCACATACGGCCAGACCTTGCCCACGATGTCCCGCACGGCGTCCTGCCCGTACCGCACACGCTCCGCCCAGCCCATGCGCTCTTCCCCGCTGTCAGGGCCGCCGGGGGGAAGCTCCAGGACCCAGTCCTCCAAATGCTTTTCCATTTTAAGCCGCCCGATGACCCAGCCCGCGGCAATGGCGATGCAAAGTCCGGTTCCCGCGTAGATGGCCGCCACCTTCCAGCCGAAAAGCCCGAAAAGCAGGACAACGGCCACTTCGTTCACCATGGGCGCGGAAATGAGAAAAGAAAACGTGACACCAAGGGGAACCCCGGTGGTCACAAAACCCAGGAAAAGAGGCACCGCGGAGCATGAACAAAAGGGGGTCACCGTGCCAAGCAGGGCGGCAAGCACATTACCGGCGGATTCGCTTTTTCCGGCAAGAACCGCGCGGGTCCGTTCCGGCGTAAAAAAGGAACGGACAATCCCCACCCCGAACACCACCAGGACGAGGAGCAGGAGGATCTTGGGGGTTTCAAAGATGAAAAAGCCGAGGGATTTGCCGAAATGGCCTTCCGGATCAAAACCCGCCACGCCGGAAAGGGCGCCGGTGAGAAACAACGAAAGGGGAAGAAGGTTCGTGTAGAGAAGCCACCATGCCGCAGGCAGAAGAAGCCCTGCTGAAAGCCGCGCGGCCGGAGGCCAGGCTCCCTTCCGGACGGATTCCCGGTCATCATGGGCATTTTGGTTCCGACCATCTTCCACTGTGTTTTGGCTCGCCTGGGCCTTCATGTTGTGTTAACTCCCCAGGGACCTGGCTTCCGGCCTTCCCTGTCGCTGTGCTGTAGTTTGGTTTGGCTATGTAGCATTTTGGAAACCATTTGGCAAGCCTCTAAACAATTGCCAGCGAGGCTTGCAAGCCGCTTTTCTGTATTCCTAAAAAGGAATATATACCTTTTGCGGGATCTGTCAATAAAAACCGGGGAAAAAAGGCCAAAGAAAAAACACCGCGCGGAACACGGGCGGCCAAACCATGGCATTCTTGCATAAGTCTTTGAAAATTAAACATAAAGAGCATTTCCCCTTGACTTTCCCCGCGATGTGTGCCACAAGCCGCCTCACTGGGACACCTCCGCGCGCCCGCTCCCTTGTCTCCCCCGCGCGGCCCTGCCCCCGCCGCAAGGCTTCCCCTGGAGGCGCCCATGCCAGTTAAAAGTATCCTGGTTCTTGGCGCGGGACCCGCGGGACTCGCCGCGGCCATTGTCCTCGCCCGCGCCAGAGCCGGTGTCGTGGTGCTGGAGCGCCACCCCGTCCCCCGGGCCAAACCCTGCGGCGGCGGCCTTACTCCCCGCGCGCTTTTGCTCATGCGGGAGATGGGCCTCGCTGTTCCTCCGGGACACCTTGTCTCCACCATCGAGGCCAACGCCCCGCCCCGGCATTACAACACCTTTACCCTGGCGGACCGCGCCCTCCTGGTGGCGGACCGCCAGGAATTCAACCGTGCGCTCTGGGTCCAGGCCCTTCTAGCCGGAGTTCCCATCCTTCACCGCCGCGTCCTCCGTCTCAGTTGGAAGCAAGGGGTTTTCCGCGCCCAAACCGACCGGGAAACCTTCACCGGCGACGCCCTCATCGGCGCGGACGGCGCGGCCAGCCTCGCCCGGCGGGCCTTTGGCGGCAAAGTCCATGAAAACGCGCGGGCTGTCATGCATGCCTGTGTTCCCAGCGCGCGCTACGCGGGACGCCTTGTTTTTGACGGAAGACCCAGCCCCCCGGGCTACGGCTGGGTCTTTCCCACAGGACCGGAAACCGTCAACGCGGGCGTGTACGCGACCCATGGAAAAACCGGGCACAGATTAAAAGACCTGCTTGGGGAATATGTGAGGGCGCGGGTGGAAAACGCGCCGGAAAGCCCTGTCACCGGAGGGCCCATCCCCTGGGGCGGCGCGCGCCTTCCTGAAAACGCGCCCCCTGTGCTTCTTGTCGGCGACGCCGGGGCCTGGGCCGATCCCATGACCGGGGAAGGTATTTTCCAGGCCCTGTTCACCGGAAGAGCCGCCGCCATGGCCTGCATCGAGACCCCGCATCCGGCGGGCGCGCGGCGGGCTTTCGCGCGGCGCACCCGTCTTCTGGCCCTCAACCTCGCCTTTCTCCGGAGCTTCTGCCCCCTGGCCTACCCCCATGTAGGAGGGGCGGCCCGGGTTCTTGCCACGCCCTTCATGCGCCGCGTCGTCACCGAGGGACTTGTCCGGGGCTATACCAGCTCCCAGTGCATGGCCAGATTCCCGGCGCTCTATTTCGCCTCGTTTTCCAATCCCGCCCTTGTCCGGCATGAACACCGGACGGGCCTGCCCCTCGCGGAGCGCGCCGCGGCCCTGGACCCGGCACTGCCCCCGCTCCCGGAAAGAGAGGCTTCCCATGGAAATCCGTAGCTCCGCGCTGCTCCTGGCGCTCTGCCTCTGCCTTGTCTGCCGGACCCCCGCTTTCCCGGCGGAGACGGGGCAGCCGCTTTCCATGGCCTACCTTGCCTTTATGTACGAACAGGGCAAGGGGGCGCCCAAGGACGAGGGCAAAGCCGTATCCCTGTACGAGAAAGCCGCGGAGGAGGGAACCCCGGCGGCCATGTTCCGCATGGGAAAAAAGTACGAGCACGGGGGCGGGGGTTCAAAGGATTTTGTGAAGGCCTTGGGATGGTACAGGAAAGCGGCCAAGGAGGGGGACGCCCAGGCCATGCGGGCGCTGGGGGGCATGTATCAGGCGGGCAGAGGCGTGCCCAAGGACGAGGCGGCGGCGGCGGACTGGTACAAGCGCGCGGCGGAGCTGGGGGACATCCGCGCCATGGTCAGTCTGGGCGCCCTGTACCAGGACGGGTGCGGAGTGGGCAAAGACTATATCACGGCGGTGGCGTGGTTCCGCAAGGCCGCTGAAAAAGGCGATCCTGCGGGCATGGGCTGGCTGGGGTTCATGCATGACAGGGGCCGGGGGGTGGACAAGGCCCCTGTCCTTGCGGCGAAATGGTATCAGAAGGCCGCGGATATGGGAAACCCGGTGGCCATGAACAACCTGGGCTGGCTTGCGGAGCACGGCAAAGGCATGGAACAGGACATGGCCAGGGCGGTGCGGTGGTACATGAAATCCGCGGAGGGGGGAAGCCCGGAAGGCATGTACAGCCTGGGCTTTCTCTACACCGCGGGCAAGGGTGTGGCAAAGGACCCGGCCCTGGGGTTCTCCTGGTTTAAAAAGGCCGCGGACGGCGGCCACGCGGAGAGCATGCACTGGGTGGCCTGGATGTACGGGCACGGCGTGGGAGTGAAGCAGGACCTGGAGCAGGCCAACATCTGGTGGAAACGGGGCCAGACGATTTTCGAGGCACGGGACCGGGCAAAGGAACGGGCGCGAAAGCAGGATGAGCTAAACAAAGGCAAGGACAAAAACACGGCCGCGGAAGGAAACGCGCGGTAAGGAAGGGGGCAGGGGTTTTTGAAAGGAAAGCGGTTCTCCCTAAACCGGCAAAACCGGAAAGAAGGCTTTAGGCTTTAGGCTTTAGGCTTTGGGCTTTGGGCTTTAGGCTTTAGGGCTGGCTGTAAACGGCCCAATTGAGAGGGCTGCGCCGTTATCTACGCAAAAAACGCGGATAATCCGGACATAGAATCTAAAAGCGCCCGCTGGTCTCCTGACCCGCGGCGGCAAATCCGGCGCGCCCCTCACCCCAGCACCCGGTAGGCCCTGCCGTCCAGACGCGCGCCCAACAACGCCTCCAGACGGCGCGCGCAGCGCGCCGTAACCGCCGCGTCCACTCCCGTTCCAACCCCCATCCCCTCCAACAGCAGCGCCGCGTCCTCCCCCGCCACGTTCCCCGCCGCCCCCGGCACAAACGGGCATCCCCCCAGGCCGCCGAACGCGGTGTCAAACACCGTTGCCCCGGCCCCAAGCCCCGCCAGAAGATTCACAAGCCCCCTGCCCAGCGTGTCATGCAAATGCAGCCCCACCGGCCTTCCCCCCGCCAGCGGCAGCACCTTCCCCAGCACGCTCAAGACCCTCCCCGGACCCGCCACCCCCGCCGTGTCCGCAAGCATGAGAACGTCAATCCCCATTTTCAGAAGCCGCTCCGCGATTTCCGCCACGCGCTCCTCCGGAACCTCCCCCTCGTAAGCGCAGCCAAACGCGCACTGCACACTCGCCCACACCCCGGTCCCCCCTTCCCGGGCAAGCGCCGTCATCTTCTCCATCTTCCCCAAGGCCGTCTCTGTGTCCATGCCCGCGTTTTTAAGGCTGTGGGTCCTGCTTGCCGAAAGACTTATCTCCACATCATCCGCCCCTGCCGCAACGGCCCGCTCCACCCCCCTGGGATTCAGGCAAAGCCCGCTCCACCGCGTCCCGGAAACCTCGCCAAGCCGCGCGAACAAGGCTTCCGCGTCCGCCATTTGAGGCACCCGGCCCGGATGGACAAACGCCGCGGCCTGCACATGCCGGTATCCGGCCCTGACAAGCTCCAAGGCCAGCTCCGCCTTGGTCTCCGTGGGCACGATGATCCCCAGGTTCTGCAAGCCGTCCCGAAGCCCCACCTCCCGGAGCACCACCCCGCCCGGCGGGCGTTTTAAAAGCTCCGCCAGGGACTCCGCGCGCCACTGTCCTTCCATGCCCTTATTCCCTTCCTACAAGGTCCCAGGCCGCGACCCGGAAATCCTTCGCGTACCGCGCGTATCCCCCCTGGAGCGCCTCCAGCGCCCAGGGCCAGACCCGGGCCGCCCTGCTCTTCGGCATGTCCCGCCGCCGCGTGAGATGCGCGATCTTCTCCTCCAAAAGCGGATGCCGTGCGGGCAAAAGCCGCTCCCGGGCGGCCAGATACCGGGGAAGCTCCTCCGCGTAATAGGCGCCCCGGGAAACCGCGAACCCGTTAAGAATCTCCCGGAGCGCGTTTTTTCTCTTGGCGCCGATCACATTGGCCCCGTGCTGCCTGTAGAGCAAGAGCGGCGCGGGAACGCACAAAAGCCGCCCGGCCAGCGCGGCCATGAGCGCAAGCCATGCGTCATGCCCCCAGCCGTCCGGCACCGGCAGCGCCCGGGCCAACAAACTTTTTTTCACCGCAAAAGCCGCGCCGGTCACCGTGTAATGCTTGAGAAGCACCCGCGCCGCGTCCCCCGAAAAAACAGCCCCCTGTTCCCGGACTGTGAACCCTGTCCGCCGCCATACGGTGTCGCCAAGGGGCCTGAGCTTTTCATCCACCACATCCGCGTCGGAAAACGCGCCCAGCACATCCGGCCCTGACAACAGCGCCCGCCCGAGCTGTTCCAGCTTGCGGGGCAGCCACACATCGTCCTGGTCTGAAAGGGCGATGAGTTCCCCGTTGCACAGGCCCAAGGCCTTGGTGAAATTGGCGCGGACCCCGAGGTTTTCCGCGTTTCTGTGAATCCGGACCGGAAACGGCGCTGTTTCAGCGTACTCCTCAAGAATCGTGACGGTGGCGTCCCGGGAGCAGTCATCCACGGCAACCAGTTCCCCGGGCTGCCAGGTCTGGGACCGGAAGCTTTCGAGCTGCTCTTTGAGAAAGCGCCCGCCGTTGTACGCGCAAAGCGCTATGGAAAATCCGGGACCGCTCATTGGTAGCCCCCCATTCTGCCTAAAAGCGCGTCCCGTGCCCCGCGATAGCTCTCCCAAAGTTTTCTCCCTTTGTCTTTTTCAAAGAGAACCACAAACACCAGGGACTCCGCCCACAGAGCGAGCATTTTCAAAACCCAGCGGGGTTCTTTAAAAAGATAGGACCCTGCCAGGGCGATGCTGTTCCGCGCGCGGAAATACCGCCGCACAGGGTTATGGTTGGTGGCGCACACCAGGCGGCCCGGCAACCGGTGCCGGGTGGCCGCGCCCAGGGAGTGCCGCATTTTAGGCTCAAGGGCCATGACTGTGGCCCATCCTTTGGCGCGGGCCCGAAGACAGTATTCATGGTCCACAAGGTCAATGAAATAGTCGTCCCGAAAAGGGCCAGTGTCCTTGTAGGCGTCGAGCGCAAGATAGGTGCCGGAGGTGATGGCGGCTTTGACAGCGCGCCAGGGGCGCTCCCCGGGCAACGCGGGAGGCGCGGCGGGTCCCGTGTTTTCCCCCTGGTGGTTGGTGGCCACAAGGCCCGCCCGGAGCGTCTCCGAGGCCGCCGTGAAGACAGCCCCGGCGTTCTCCGTGATGCCGGGAAGCACGAGGCTGTCCTGGTCCAGCAGGAGGGCGAAGCGAAAACCCGACTCCATGGCCAGGGCCGCGCCCTGGTTGAGGGCTGTTGCGATTCCCAGGTTTTGAGGATTAAAGACGGCGCGGGCGCCGGGCAGGTTTGTCAGGGCGGCGGCGATGTGTTTCCGGGTGGAAGGGGAGGAGGCGTTGTCCACGATGACAAGGCCGCCGGTCTCTTGCGCGACGGTCTCCATGCGCGCGGGAAAGTCCTGGTCCGGATGATGGGTGACCACCACCGCGCAGACGTTTTCGCGGGCAAGCGCCCTTGGCATATTGTTTTTTTGAGGCATTGGGGCGCCTTTCGGTAAGGAGAGCGGGAGCGGCTGTCCCGGACGCGGGCCGTCCCGGGCGGGCCTTTGCGGCCGCGGGCCTGGCCCAGGGCGTCCGCGCAAGCCACTATACCAAAAGCGCGGCGCCGGGGCCATGGCGCAAATCCCATGGCTTGACCCTTTTCTCAAAGCATCCTATAGGTGCGGACAGGGCGTTGGAATCCGTCATATCCCGCCAGCCGCGCAGGAGCGTTGCGAACGGAAAAATGACAGCGCGCGCCCTTTCCGGCCCGCGCCGGGCGGTATGAACTTACCGCCATGGCCTTTTATAGCGGTTGTCAAAATTCTTTTCCGGTTGCGGGGGATCGAGTTGTCGGGTGAACCCGCGCGCGAACAACCTTTTTGCCACAACACATCACCCTGGCGCGCGCGGAACCACCCGGCCCACATGTAATACACAGGTAAAAATATCATGCAGGTCGGGTGGTTCCGCGCGAAGCGCAGGTTCACCCGACAGATTCATCCATCGGAACGGATTTATGAAAAACGTTATAAGCCCCTTCAGGGGCAGCGCGGAGCGCCCCTGGATTCCAGATTCCCGCCCCCCAGGCCAAGAAAGACACCCCCAAGGAGCACGGCCATGTGGCTTCTCACTCTTGGCACGCTTGCCGCAGGCTTTGTCCTGCTCATCAAAGGCGCGGACCTTCTTGTGGACGGCGCCTCCTCCATCGCACGCCGTCTCGGCGTCTCCCAACTGGCCATCGGGCTCACCGTGGTCGCCTTCGGCACCTCCCTGCCGGAACTGTCCGTCAACATCCTTGCCAGCGCCCGGGGCAACACCGGCATCGCCATCGGCAATGTCGTTGGAAGCAACATCGCCAACATCCTGCTCATCCTTGGCATAAGCGCCCTCATCGCGCCTCTCTCCGCCGGGAAAGGCACTGTTTTCAAAGAGATCCCCTTTAGCCTTTTAGCGGCGGCGGTCCTCGCCATCCAGGCCAATGACGCCATTCTGGACCACGCGGCCCAATCCGTGGTCAGCCGGTCCGACGCCCTTGTTTTTCTTTGTTTTTTCAGCGTTTTCCTTTACTACACAGCCAGCATCGCCACTGCCGGAGGGGAAATCCCGGGAGAACCGGAGGCGCGGGAGCGCGCGCCTTGGAAATCCGGAGGGATGATTGCCGTTGGGCTGTGCGCCTTGGTCCTGGGAGGCGACTTCATTGTCAGGGCCGCTGTTACAATCTCCGCGGCCCTTGGAATGAGCGAATCCGTCATCGGGCTTACCGTGGTGGCCGTGGGCACCTCGCTTCCGGAGCTTGCCACATCGGCCATGGCCGCTTACCGGGGAAACTCCGACATAGCGGTGGGCAACGTGGTCGGCTCCAATATATTCAATATCTTTTTCATCCTCGGAGTGAGCGGCTGCATCCGCCCCTTGCCCTTCACCCAGGCCAACAACCTGGACCTCGCGGTGACCATGGCCGCCAGCATGTTCCTGTTCCTTTCCATGTTCACCGGCAAAGCGCGCCGGATTGACCGCTGGGAGGGCGCGCTCTTCGTCGCCATGTACGCGGCCTACGTGGCCTGGCTTGTGCTGGGTGTGGGATGAGACCGGCCTGGACCCTCCGTGTCCGTTGGATGCACGCCCGCCCCGCCATTCCCGCGAACAGCGCCGGAGATTCCGGCGGCGGGGAGAAAAGCCGGATGATTATGATTCGGTTCGGTTTCCGCCGCGGATTCAACTCCTGTTGACTGCCCCCCGCCGCGGGCTTATAGTGGTGAGTCCCGGTGCGGGACGGCGCGCGGCGCGGCGCGTCCTGCTTGAAACCAAAGGGGCCGGTCCCCGTGGAAAGGATGTTTTCCCATGCCCATCTATGAATACCATTGCGAAAAGTGCGACAAGAACTTTGAGTGCCTGGTGCTTGGCGGCGACACGCCCGCCTGCCCGGCCTGCGGAACCCAGGAGGTCGCCCGTCTCATGAGCGCCTGCGGGTTTGTGAGCAAATCCGGAGCAGGCGCCGCCGCCAAACGGGCCGCGGCGGATTCCGGATGCTCCGGGTGCGGCTCTACAAACTGCTCCTCGTGCGGCCACTGATGGGCGCGCGGATTCGAATCGGCACCCGGGGAAGCGCGCTTGCCCTGTGGCAGGCCAGCTGGGTGAAAGACGCGCTCGCCGCCGCGCATCCGGGCATCGAGGTGGCGCTTCATGTCATCAAGACCCGGGGAGACAAAATCCTCGATGTTCCCCTGGCCAAGGTGGGCGGCAAGGGCCTGTTCGTCAAGGAAATCGAGGAGGCCCTTTTGTCGGGCACCGTGGACATCGCCGTCCACAGCATGAAAGACATGCCCGCCGAGCTTCCGCAGGGTCTTGCCGTGGGCGCGGTGCCTGAAAGGGAGGACCCCCGGGATGTCCTTGTCGCCCGGGACGCCGCATCCCTCGCGGCCCTTCCCAGGGGCGCCAGGGTGGGCACCAGCAGCCTGCGCCGCGCGGCCCAGCTTCTCCACAAGCGGCCGGACCTCGCCATTGCGCCCTTGCGCGGAAACCTGGAAACCCGGCTCAACAAAATTGAAACCGAGGGGCTGGACGCGGTGGTGCTCGCGGCGGCGGGCATGGCGCGCATGGGATACCTCAACCGGGTGAGCGCATACCTGCCGGTGGAAACCATGCTTCCCGCCGTGGCCCAGGGAGCCTTGTGTGTCGAGTGCCGGGCCGAAGACACATCCGTTTTGGACCTCCTGGCCTGCCTGGAGCATTCTTCCACACGGGCTGTGGTTTTAGCGGAGCGCGCCTTTCTCCAAAGGGTGCAGGGCGGCTGCCAGGTGCCTGTGGCGGCCCACGGAACCTTGAAAGACGGACGCTTTGCCATCGAGGGTCTGGTTTCCGGCCTTTCCGGAGCGCCGTATTTCAGGGACCGCGTGGAAGGGCCTGTGGAAAAGGGGGAGGATTTGGGCCGCAATCTGGCGGAGCGCCTTCTTCAGGCCGGCGGACAGACTGTCCTGGATTCCCTTGCCGGGGAGGGCCGCTAAACCGTTTCCGGCGCCTTGCGGCTCTGGAGCGGAGACACGGAAGGATTGCAGCATGAAAAATTGTTTGAAAATTTCCGCATGAGGGGTTTTTCCTGAACCGGCAAAGCCGGAGAATTCAGGAGACAGAAGTTCGGAGTTAGAATACCAGGAAAAGCGCCCGGTTTTTTAAAAAGCGGGTCTCATTCCTTACAGCA
>JAGVGH010000094.1 GCA_020057225.1 Desulfobacterales bacterium
CAAGGGATTCCCCTGTTCGGGCGCACGCCGTGCGCCCCTGCGGCAATGGAACCCGAGCCATCGGAGCGCCCAGTGGTAAGCGATAACGGCCGTCACATACCCGTAGGGGCGCGCGGCGTGCGCCCGCGATGAAAAAGCGCCCCTAAAATCCTCCTCCGCAGTATTTAGGGATAAGCACTAAATCCGTCCCGAATCCGGGTGCCCCGCGGTTGGCATAAGCGCATGCGCAATCTGCCGATAGGGGCCGGGCGCATCGCGGTTCGCAAAAACATCCCGTTCAGGACTTTTACAATTATCTCTTTCCATAGCATTTCCGCGCGGCTGAAAAAATATTTCAGATCACATTGCGTTGCATGAACATACCGGTCGCCAAAATTCCGTTCCGATTCCATGCGCCCTGTGCTAACTTCCTGCCTTCGCGCAAGCGGCCTTCCCCGCCGCAACGCCGGGACACCGGCCGGGCAGGGCTGTCCGGCCAGCGGAAAAGCGCCCTGGCAACCAGCCTAAACCGTAACCCCTGAATCCTCCGGATGAAACGCCATGATTGACCTCCATTCCCACACGGTTTTCTCGGACGGGGCGCTTATCGTTTCCGAGTTGGCGCGCCGCGCCGAGGCCGCCGGTCTCAGAGCCATCGGCATCACCGACCACGGCGACTTCGCCCTCCTCGACCACGTGATTCCCAGGGTGGTCCGCGCGGCGGAGGGCCTGAACCGGTATTTATCCGTCAGGGTCATTCCGGGAATCGAGATTACCCACGTGCCGCCCCCATTGATCGCGGAGGCGGTCCGCGCCGCCCGGTCCCTTGGAGCCAGGCTGGTTGTGGTGCATGGGGAAACCGTCGCGGAGCCGGTGGCGCCCGGAACCAACCGCGCGGCTATCGAAGCGGGGTGCGACGTGCTGGCCCATCCCGGCCTTTTGACATCCGAGGACGCGGCCCTGGCGCGGGAGCGGGGAGTTCTTCTGGAGATCACGGGCCGGGCCGGGCACAGCCTGACCAACGGCCTTGTCGCCCGCGCCGCCCAACAGGCCGGGGCCGGCATGGTGGTGGACTCGGACACCCACGCCCCAGGGGATCTCATGGACCTTGCGCGCGCCCGGACTGTGGTTCTGGGCGCCGGGCTCACAGAGGAGGATTTTTCGGCAATGCGGAAAAACGCGGAGCGGATCGCGGGGCTGTGCTAACGCGGTCATGCCAATCGGAAAAATATTCTGACAACCGCTGTAAATGAAAAATCAATGTCCAATGAGGTAATTGCAACATGTGGCGCGGGTTGGGTGGTTCCGGGCCGCAAGGCCCGGGTTCACCCAACATTTCCAAATGATTCCTATCTGTTGGGTGAACCTGCCCTAGGTTCGGAACCACCCGGCCTACCTCAAATTTGTCGTTTCTATGAGTTTTGCAATTACCTCCAATGTCATCAAGTTAAGAGCTAAGAGGGCCAGGTATCTGTTCGGTCGCGAAGAGTCGGCGCACTAGTTTGGTACTTTCATTCTTAATTGCAGTCAATATCTATGAAAATTCTCATTTTACATGTGACTAGTCCAAACCACTCATCACGCGACAGCGCATACAAAGCATGCCCATGAAATAGAATAGGGTTGCGGGTCGCTCGCAGAAGAGAGTCCGCTCAAACAAGGACAGCTTAACGGGACCGCCTTCTTCAAGACGGAAACAGAGGATGTAACTGTAGCAGGGATGCAAACTTCCAACCCATCCCCCCTGAACCGGCCATGCGCGTGTGCCTCATCGCCAACATGACAAGCCCCCACGCCCGAAGGCAGCTTGCCTTCACCAAACGCATGGGGCACGAGGTTCAGGCCGTACACACCGGCCCCGACTGCCCCCCTCCGGAGGATGCGGACCGCTTCGTCAGCCTCGCCTCCTGGTGCGCTGTTCCCAAAATCCGGATGGCGGTGTGGGCCGCCCTCCTTCGCCCCCTTCTTTCCGTGTGGCGTCCTGAAATCGTCCACGCCTTTCCGGCCGCGGGCCCTGGCTGGCTCGGCGCGGCTGTCCGCCGCCGTCCCTATGTCATAACCGCCGAAGGCTCCGACCTTTTGCTCATGGACAGCCGCCCTGCCTGGCAGGGAATTTTGACCCGGCGCGCGCTGGGCCGGGCGGACCACGTGGTCTGTGTGTCCCGGACCCTCTGCCAAAAGGCGGGGGAACTCGGAGTGCCTGAAGACCGCCGCTCCGTCATCTGGCGCGGAGTGGACACCTCCGTGTTTTGCCCGCCGGAAAACGACCCCCGGCCGCGCGCGGACAGCGCTCCCCGGGTGTTTTTTCCACGCCCGCTCTTCCCGGTCTATAATCCGGAAACCATGGCTGAAACCGCGGTCCGCATCCACCGGCTTTTGCCAGGGGCGCGCATGGTGTTTTTTTCCAACCGCGCCGCGCCGGCCGCCCTCGACGCCTTCCGCAACGCCCTTGCCCGGGGAGGGGCGGAAGGCAGTGCCGCGTTCATCGGCCGATTCTTAAGCGACAAAGAAATGGCGGAACAGTACCGCGCCGCCGACGTGACCGTTTCCCTTTCCCTCTCGGACAGCACCCCCAAATCCGTGCAGGAGGCCATGGCCTGCGGCTCCCCCTGTGTTCTGGGAGACATCCCCGCGTTCCAGGACTGGGCGCGGGACGGGGAAAACGCCCTGCTCGCCCCTGTCATGGACGCGGACGCGGCGGCCCGCGCGGTGGCGCGCCTTGTGTCCGCTCCCCCGCTTGCCGCGCGCGTATCCGCATGCGCCCTGCGCTTTATCCGCGAAAACGCCCGGGAGGAGGAAACCATGTCCCGGCTGCCGGTCCTGTATGAAAGATTGATAAAGAAGGCAAAACGCGCTACAAGCGACGCCATCTGAATCCTTCCCGAATCCGTCCCGCAATCCAGGAGGGCGCCGCGAAACCCGATGCCGCACGCCGTACATGTGACCACTGTTCACCGCCCTTTTGATGTGCGCGTCTTTCACAAGGAGCTGCAAAGCCTTGTCCGCGCCGGATACGAGGCAAGCCTTGTCGCGCCCCACAACCGGGCGGAGGTTGTCGGCGGGGTGCGCGTGGAACCTGTGCCGGTTCCGGGATGGCGGCCCGCGCGGATGACTCTGGGCGCGGTGGCCGCCGCCGCGCGGGCCGGACGGCTTAAGCCGGACGTGCTCCATTTCCATGACCCGGAGCTTATTCCGGCCTGCCTTGTGCTTGCCCGGCTCACCGGGGCGCGGCTTGTTTACGACGCCCATGAAAATTTTTACGAACAGGTCAGGGGCCGCGCCTGGATTCCCTCCCGGCTGCGCGGAACCATGGCCTTGACCGTTTTGTTCTGGGAAAGGGTATGCGGGCTAAACGCCCACGGCGTGGTGGCCGCGACGGAAACCATCGCGCGCCGCTTCCCCAAAGACAAAACCGTTGTGGTGAAAAATTATCCCCTGCCCCGGACCGGAGAGAACGCGCACAGGACCCGGGACTGGAAAATGATGATCCACACCGGCGGGCTGAACGCCCGGCGCGGCGCGGCCCAGATGGCGCGGGCGCTCGATATGCTGGCCACTCCGGACGCCCGCCTCGTGCTTCTGGGAGACCCTCCCCCGCCGGAAATTCCGGAAACCCTCCTTTCCGGACAGGGCCGCGCGCGGGTGGAATGGCCGGGAAGCGTTCCCCACGGGGATGTCGCGGGACACCTGGAACAGGCGGGCCTGGGCCTTTTGCTGTACCAGCCGGGATACGGGCATGAAACAGCGTTGCCCAACAAACTGTTTGAATATCTTGCGGCGGGCCTGCCGGTCATCGCGTCCAACTTTCCGGCCTGGCGGCAAATCATCGAAGGCGCCAACGCGGGTGTTGTTGTAAACCCGGAGGATCCGGCGGAAATCGCCCACGCCATGGACCTCTTGCTGCAAAACCCCGCGCTGGCCGCGCGGATGGGTGAAAACGCCCGGGGACTTGCCCGGAGCGCGTATTCCTGGGAAAGCGAGGAGAAGAAGCTCTTAGGGCTGTACGCGAAAATTCTCGGGAAACGGGATAAAACAGCGCCATGAAACACGCCCTCCACAATGACAGTCCCTGTTCGGCCCGGGCCGGCGGGCGCGCTGTTTTTTTCACGGGTCTGGCCGAGGCCGCCCTTGTGGCCGCCCTTGTGGCAACCCCTTTGGTTTTCAATCTCTCCTCCAAGCACCTTTTTGAAATCCACAAGATGGGGGTTTTCAAAGCCCTGGCCTTCGTGGCCGCGCCCGCGCTTCTACTAGGCCGGACAAGGACTCCCGGGGAACCACAGGCCGCCTTTCGCGACACAGTCTTTTTTCCGGTCCTGGTCTATGCCCTGGCCCTCGCCCTTTCCACCGCGCTCTCCCTCTCCCCGCTTTTAAGCCTTTTCGGAGAAGTGTACCGGCAAAACGGGTTTGTGACAGAAACCGCGGCCCTTCTGACCCTTGTGGCGGCCGCCGTGCTGGGCCGGAGCGCGGACCGCGCGGAGCGTCTGGTAACCGCGGTCATCGTTGCAAGCGTGCCTGTGGCCCTGTACGCGCTCCTCCAGCGGATGGGCGCCGACCCGGTGCCGTGGATGACCGATGTGCGGGAACGCGCCATCGGCTCCCTTGGCAACGCGGTCTTTCTGGGCGCGTTTCTGGTCATGGCGTTTTTCCCGGCACTTGCCCGGGCCCTTTCCCGCATGAGCCAGGGCAGGCCCGGCTCCGCCCTGGCCCATTTCGCCGCCGCCGCGCTTCAGGCCGCCGCTGTGTGGTTTTCCCAAAGCCGTGGACCTCTCCTCGCCCTCATGGCCGGTCTTGCCGGATTCGCGGTGATCCTTTTCCGCGCGCGCCGGGAAGTGTTTGGCAAAGAGCAAAACCCCGGGGTTTCGGGCCGTCTTTTTTCCCGGACCCAAGGGGAGGAATTCCGAAAACTACCGGGACGGTCCAAACTTGGGGGCGTTCTGCCCACCGTTGTTTTTCTGGCCGTCCTTGCCGCGCTCTTTGTTGTCTTTCAAAGCCCCCAGCCCGGACCGGGAGTCAAGGATCCCTCCTCGGACGTGGGTTTAAGCCTCGAGCGGCAAGGATCCATCAAGAAACGCATCCTCATGTGGCAGGGCTACATTTCGGTGCTTCTGGACGGGGGGCCGGTCCTGCGGATTACCCAAACCGACCCGCCCGGGGCCGCGCCGGATTCCCTCCACGCCGCAAGGCTTCTTATCGGCCACGGCCCGGAAACCATGGGCGGCGTGTTCCGGCAGCGCTATCCCCAGGAACTGCTGGAAACCCTTTCCCCGACGGAAACCGCGGACAGGGCGCACAACGATTTTCTGCACCGGCTGCTCACCACAGGGCTGCTTGGACTCGGCGCGTTCCTTTGGGTTGTTTTGGCCGCCCTTGGCCGCGGTTTCGCGGCTCTGGGCTATGCCATGGACGCGCCGGGAAAAAAGCGGCTTCTGTGCTGCTCCCTGGGGGGCATGACAGCGGGCGCGTTTGGCGCAGGTTTTCCCGGTCTGGAGTTTACCGGAGCGGGCGCCCAGGCCGGTTTCGTGGCGGGTGTCCTTGTCTTTGCCCTGGCTGGAAGACGGCGGCCCGGGGAGGACACCAAGGGCGGAGTTGCCGGCTTTCTCATGACGGCGGGACTGCTCGCCGCGGCGCTCTCCCATGTTGCTGAAACCACGGTGAGCTTTCCCTTTTCCGCGACCCTTCTTGTTTTTTCCGTGTTTCTGGGCCTTTCCGCAAGCGCGGGGGCGCGCGCCGAAAACGCGGAGGACATACAGGGGGACGCGGGGGAACGCGGGCGTACCGCCGCCGTCTTTGGCGGGGCCTTGGCCGGGCTTGCCGTCGCGGTGCTGTTTTTCTCGGTTCTCGGCGGGACGTTTCCGGCGGTCCGGGCGCTTCCGGCATCCGGCGGCGGGCGCCTTGTGCTCGCGTATCCGGACGCCTGGCCCCACGCGCTCACAGTGTTTGCATCGGCGCCCAGGCCCCCCAGGGCCACAGCCCTGGCGAACACCTGTTTCTATCTGGCCCTGGCCCTGCCCTCTTTTTTACTCATGCTTGTTCTGGCAGCCCCAAAACAGGCCGGGACCGCGCGGGAAATGTTGAAGAACGCCGCGCGCGGGGCGCTGCCCGCTCTTTTTCCGCTATCCGCCGCCCTTCTTGTCCTGTTCGCGCTTGGCAAGGCCCTCTCCGGTCTTCCAGCTCCCTTGAGCCAGACAGAGCTTGCCGGCGTGGCCCAGGGCGTTCTGGATCAAACCCGGCTTCAAACTGTCCGGGTGTACGCCCTCTTCATGCTCCTGGCGTTGTTCTGCCTCGCGTCCGCCTTCTACGGGACACGGCGCAAGGGTTTTCCGCGGGCGCTCCTCCGCCCCGGGACGCTTTACTCCGCCCTGGCGTTGACGGTTCTTGCCGCGCTCTTTACAACCTTTTTCGGCCTAGGCCCCATGCTCGCGGACATGTACGCCATGACAGGAGAGCATTGGAACAAGGGGGCCGCCGCGCCGTTCATGGGAACAGGATCCAAAACGCCGCGCCTTTCCCTCACCACGGCGACAGCCATCAACTCCGAGGCCCTGCGGCGCGCGCCCCTGGTGCAGGGCTTCGCCGGCTTTCTTGCCTCCTCCGCGACGCTTTTGGCGGAAAAAGCGCCCAGAGAAGGCAAGACGGACGGAAACGGCCCTTTCAGCGCCCGGGGCGGCCGCGCCGCCCGTGAGGTGGCGGCGCTTTCCTCCGCCGGATGCCTGGATCTTGCGCGCAAAGCCCTTCTTAACGCCCGGCGCGTGGACCCGGTGGACCCGCTGAACGCCCGCAACCTGGCGCGCCTTTTCCGCAAGGAAAGGGAACTGGCGAAAGAGCCGGATGATAAACCCGCCCTGGCCGCGCGGGCGCTTTCCTGGTACGGACTTGCCAGGGACATGATGCCGGAGAACGCCTATCTTGAAAATGAAACCGCGGCCCTGATTCTTTCGGAAAAGAGCAATCCCGGGGCTGCCGTGGAGATTTTACTCCGTTCCCTCGTCCTGGACCCGGACCGCCCCGAGACCTGGAGGTATTATGCCAACGCGCGCATGGAGATGGTGCGCAAAGACTGCCCGGAACTTATGGCTCTTGCCGCGGGGGGAAGCGCGGAGCAAACCCGCGTGACCCGGGACTGCATGGAGGCCGCGGCGCGCCTTGTGCCGGTTTTTGAAAAGGTTCTTGCCCTTACGCCTGAAAAAACAGACGATATCATCCGCCTTGCCGGGGCCTGCCTTGTGGCGGGCGTCTATGACAAGGCCCTTGGTCATATCGAGGCCGGTTTGGCGAAAAGCCACCGGAACCCGGCTCTGTCCGGCCAGCTTTTTATCTATTTTAAGCAAACCGGAGACACACAAGGGGTCGAGGCCATGTTCCAGCGCCTTTATTCCCGCCACCCCTCCTCCCCGGCGCTGTTGCTCACCCATGGGCAGTTCAGCAGGGAAACCGGGGACGCGGCGCGCGCCAAGGCGCTTTCTATCCGGGCCGCGGGGCTTGGCCGGATGAACCCGGCCATCCTTGCGGACGCCGCGCGCATGCTCGCGGGCGCGGGCGACTGGAAAAACGCATTGAGGTTTATCCAGGATTCCCTGAAAATCCGGCCCGACGCGCGGGACAACTGGGTCTTTGCCGCCCAGCTCCATGACATGACGGGCAATCCCATGGAAGCCGCCAAGGCGCTCGAAGAGGCCGCCCTGCGCACGCGGGAAAAGCACGCCCTGGCCGCGCTGTACATCAGCATGGCGCACATGTATAACAAGGCGGGACAAAACGGACTGGCGGCAGAGGCCGGAGCGCGGGCCGCCATGTTTCAAGGGAGATGATGCGGGTACTTTACCTCAGCCAGTATTTTCCTCCGGAAACCGGCGCCACCCAGACCCGGGCCTTTGAAATGGCCCGCCATCTGGTGGAAAAAGGCCACGAGGTGTGCGTGGTGGCCGAGGTGCCCAACCACCCCTCGGGAATCATCCATCCCGCTTTCCGGGGTGTCTGGTTCCGGCGCGAAAAGCTCGCAGGCATCGAGGTCCTCTACGTCCGGGTGCTCGCCTTTCCCAAAAAAAATTTCCGCACCCGCCTTTTGTTTTACGCAAGCTACATGCTCGCGGCCATGGCCGCGGGCCTTTTCCTCATTACGCGCCGTTTTGACTGCGTGGTTGCCACTTCCCCTCCCCTGCCCGTGGGAGCGGCGGGCATGTTCCTCAGTCTGGTCCACAGGGCGCCCCTGGTGTTCGAGGTCCGGGACCTGTGGCCCGCCTCGGCTGTGGCCATGGGCGAGCTCAAGGGCCGGGTTCCCCTTGCGCTCGCGGCCCTGCTTGAATCCCTGTGCTACCGGCGGGCGGCACGGGTCGTGGCGGTAACAGAAGGAATCGCGGCGGATTTAAAGGCGCGGCCCGGCATGGAAACCAAGGTGGCGCTCATTCCCAACGGCGCCACTGTGGACAGTTTCGCCCGTGATGTCCAGGCCGGAACCACAGCGCGGCGCGCCCTGGGGCTTGAAAACGCCTTTGTGGTGCTCTACGCGGGCATTTTGGGAGTGGCCCAGGGGCTTGAGACCATGCTGCTCGCCGCGCAACAACTTGCCAACAACCCGCGTTTCCAGTTTCTCGTTGCGGGCGCCGGGCCCCGGGAGGCCCGTCTTCGGGAAATGGCCCGGGAACTTGGCCTTTTAAATCTCCGGTTCCTGGGCGAACGCCCCCGAACGGAAATGCCCGCGCTTTACTCCGCCGCGGACGCGGCCCTGGTGCCCCTGCGGCGCATTGATGTCTTCCGCCGCGCCCGTCCCAGCAAGATGTTTGACGCCTTTGCCTGCGGCACTCCGGTGCTGTTGGGCATCGAGGGGGAAGCGGCGGAAATTCTTTCCATGGCCGGGGGCGGCCTTCCGTACACACCCGAGGATCCGGAGGCCCTTGCCGGGGCGATCCTTGCCCTGGACAGCCTTGGCGCCCGGGAACGGGAGGCTATGGGCGCGCGGGCCAGGGCCTTTGTCGAGGAATGCCATTCCCGGACAAAGTACGCGGCGGACTTTGAGCGCCTGCTCCGTGAAACTGTCCTCCTGCGGAAAACCGGCAAAGGCCCGTGCCGGAAATGACAAACGCCCTGGACAAGCGTCTGAGGCGCAGAGTGAGCGCCCGGGAGCACAGTTTTTTCGCTGTGGCGGCCCCGGGACTGGAACCCTTGCTGGCGCGGGAGCTTGCGGGACTCGGAGCGTTTCCCGGGCCGCCCCGTGCGGTTCCGGGCGGGGTGGAGTTTTCCGCGCGCCCGCACGGGATGTACGCGGTGAACCTCCAGTCCCGGCTCGCTTCCCGGGTTCTCATGCGTTTAACCTCGTTTTCCGCCACAAGTTTTCCGGCCCTGGCGCGGGAGCTTTCGGAAACCGAATGGGAACTCTATCTGCCGGAAAACCCGCTCCTCCGCGTCCGTGCAAGCCTTGCCAAATCCCGGCTGTCCCACACCAAAGCAGTGGAAGAGCGGACGCTGGCCGCTGTCCAGGAGCGGTTGGGGACACCCCCGGACGACGGCGCGCGGACGGAAGAAGAGCAGACCCTTTATATTCGGGCGGAAAAAGACCGGTTCACGGTTTCCCTGGACACATCCGGCGCGCTTCTGCACAGGCGGGGAATCAAAACCCGGAGCGGACCCGCGCCGCTCAGGGAAACCCTGGCCGCCGCGGTTCTGGCGTTTATGGGATACACCGGGGATGAGACGCTCCTGGACCCCATGTGCGGGTCCGGAGCGTTTTCTTTGGAGGCGGCCATGTCTGTCTGCAGGGTGCCTCCCGGCTGGTTCCGGCGGTTCGCCTTTGAGTTTTGGCCCGGGTTTGAGGAAGGCAGGTGGCGCCACGCGCGCCGGGAGGCGGAGCAGAGGATACGGGAGCCGGGGGAGCCTTGCGTGTTTGCCTCGGACCTGGACGGGGAGGCCTGCGCGGCCCTTGCGGACGCCGCGGCGCGGCACGGTCTTGGGGCGGCGCTTACCGCGCGGCGGGAGGATTTTTTCGCGGGCGGTCCCGGGTTCTTGTCCGGCGGCAGGGCAAAGGGGCCGGGGTTTGTGGCGCTGAATCCTCCCTACGGGCTGCGGCTGGGGGAGGAGGAGGAGGCGCGGGAGCTGTACAGGCGGATTGGCGCGCATCTTCGCAAGGAATACGCGGGCTGGAGGGCCGGGGTGCTTGCGCCTGCGCGGGACTGGGCCGGCGCCTTGCCCCTTAAGGGCGCTACACTTCATCCCCTGTTCCACGGCGGTCTTTCGGTGTGGCTGGCGTGCGGGGTTGCGGGATGAAGAGGTGGGAGATATTCACTATTGCTAAACCACGAGGTGCAATCATGGCCGGATCACTTGCTGGAACGCCCGAAAGGGACGAATTTTTCGAATATTTAAAGAACCATGGACTAAAGGCCAACAGCGCCTCCTCATATATCTCCTATATCAACACTCTCTGCACGAACATGGCGGCAGCGCACACACAAGGAGCCAATGAAGATACAGCGCTCGATGTGCTTATGAGGATGGCCAGGTCTTCCACTTATGAAGACGACTACCTTCGGGCGCTCCAGGATCCGGTGCAAGGGCCAAAGGGCCGTTTCGGCGACCTCCATTCGGCCGCAAAGCAGTTTTTCCAGTATGCGCGAAACACTGCCAAAGCGGGCGCCGAATACGCTGCCGCCCCCATAGCCTCCAAGCCTGCGGCCGCCCTGGCGCGGGAGGACCAAACACCACCCTCCGTCGAACGCAACGCAGAGACTCCGGCAGAGGCCAGGAAATTTGTTTTTCACAAGGTCCAGTGGCTGCGTAATCCCCCCGACGAAACGTTCATAAAGGCGGTGGACGAGTTTTTGGAGCTGCTTGCAATCGCAACGCCGGGATCGCTCATCAACGCCAAAGAGAAGGAGTTTGACGAAGGGATAAGGCAGGCCCTCAAGACCGTTGGTTGTCTTGCGGTCTCGGAGCTCGACAGCCAGAAGGTCTTCCCCGGCGCTGAGTACACGTATGATATCACCGCGACGACGCCGGAGGGAATACGCCTTCTGATAGAAATTGAGAAGACCGAGGTCAAGCGCGTCCTCCACGACATTTTGAAAATCGCGGCAGGACAGCGGCGCGACCCCAAGGCGGTCGGGCTGATCCTCGTTCCGGACCGATACCGGACGGATAAACAGGATTACCCGAGAACACATCTTCAAGAGGCAAAGGCGGTGATGGAACTTATAGACTACAGCCACCCATGGGCTGGCCAGGCGATCGGCGTGGTTGTTTACGAGGCGTGAGAATTGCTCTGATGTAGCATTGCAAACCGATTTTTTCTGAGGAGGTAATTGCAAAATGAGGCGCAGGCTGGGTGGTTCCGGGCCTTCGGGAGGAACCATCCGGCCTATGTTAAATTTGTCGTTTCTATGAGTTTTGCAATTGCATCGAGAGTTTTGCAATTACCTCTGTAATGTTGATTTCTCCGCCTAACCCGGCGGGGCCGGAAAGAAGGCTTTAGGCTTTAGGGCTGGCTGCAAAGGGCCTGTTTTTGAAGGCTGCGCCATTATCTACGCAAAAAGCGCGGGTAATCCGGACATAGAATCTAATTGTGTCCCAGAGTCATGCCATTGTCTTTGTCCGGACCACTTCATTGGCGCCGTAGGGGCGACCCCCCATAAGCGCTAACTTATCTAAATGACATTTATATTGTTATATTTGGGTAGTTCCGCTATAGTAATTAGTGTTGGGTGAACCCGCGCGCGAAAG
>JAGVGH010000065.1 GCA_020057225.1 Desulfobacterales bacterium
GGCGTATGTCCTCTACAACGACATGTTGTGGAGGATCATATGCCCGAAGCACAAATGAGGGTCTATGTACGGCAGAATACCGGACATAGACCCTCATTTCAAATTTGTCGTTTCCATGAGTTTTGCAATTACCTCGCGGATATAGAATTTGACTCCTGATTCCTAAACCGGCGGGGCCGGAAAGAAGGCTTTAGGCTTTAGGGCTGGCTGCAAAATGCCTGTTTTTGAAGGCTGCGCCATTATCTACGCAAAAAGCGCGGATAATGCGGATATAGAATCTAACTTCTGACTTCCGCCTCCTCCCGCTCCGCGGCCTCTCCCGTTATCCATGACTGTGGGGAACATTGCCCTGAATGTGGGCGTGCCGGTGGGTATGCAGGCATTCCGGTCCGCCCCCGTAAAAAATCCGGCCCTTGTCCATCCCGTAGATATCTGTCGCCACTTTGGCAAGAAAATCGTATTCGTGGCTCACCACCAAAAGGGTTTTGTCCAGGCTGGCCAGAAAATCCGTGATGTATCCCAGGGTGTCCTGGTCCAGGCCCGTGGTGGGCTCGTCTAAAAGCAGCACATCCGGGTCCATGGCCAGGACCGTTGCCAGGGCCACAAGGCGCTTCTCGCCTCCTGAAAGCCGGTAGGGCACCCGGTCCCCGAATCCCTCCATCCTGAGTTCCCAAAGGGTTTCCTCGGCGGCGCGGCGGGCCTCCGCCGGAGTTTTTCCAAGGTTTAAAGGCCCAAAAGCCACATCCTCAAGCACCGTGGGGCAAAACAACTGGTCGTCGGCGTCCTGGAACACAAATCCAACGCGCCTGCGCACTTCCAGGAAATCCTTCGGCCCCCGGACCGGCTTGCCAAACGCGCGCATCAAGCCGCCGGTCGGCGTGACAACCCCCATCATCACATGGAGCAGCGAGGTTTTCCCGCTGCCGTTGGGGCCCACAAGTCCTATTTTGGCCCCCTGGGGCAAGGCGAAGCTTACATCCCGCAGCGCGTGGCGAAGTCCGCCCCCATGGGCGGGATAGGCGAGGGAAATGTTTTCAAGGGAGAGAAGGGGACGGCCTTCGTGCTCCGGGGGAACCGGGTGTAACGGACAATCAGGGGGGGTTGGTTTGCTTGCGCTCATTGCCCTGTCCTTTTTTAAGGCGCCGGGATTTGGAAAAGGGCGCTTCTTTAGTGTTCCTTGTATCAGATTCGCGGTGGTTGCCACAAACTTTTTTCCTGGAAGGCCGCCGGACCGGCGCTATCTTCCAGTGTGCGCTGTGATTTAATCCGTAAGCCATGGAGAAAGCGGGATGCCGAGAGGGAAAACGCGCGGAATCCAGGCAGGGAATCCCTTGCCCCGGCGCAGGATGTCCGCGCGGGCCTGGTGACGCAACCTTTTCCCCCTGCCACGGTGAACTTCCCCATTGACACATCGCCGAAGCGCCTGCATATTGAGGCCGGAGACGGCGCGCAAATCGGTTGTCCGTTTGACAAACCAACGGATTTCTTCTTTCCGCGGCTGGCCCGGTTTTTGCCCGCACAATCAGCACGGCCAAAGAGGAGCCGAACCACCCCATGGCCCAGCCCTGTTTTCTGGATAACCCGTGCGCGCGCGACATCGCCGCGATAACCGCCCTCTACCGCGCCGAGGGTTGGTGGGAAGGGCCGGACGATCCCTCCCTGGTAGGGCGCCTTGTGGCGGGAAGCCACGCCTTTCTCGTTCTCCGGGAAGGGCCGGACATCGTGGCCATGGGACGCCTCATTTCCGACCGCGCCAGTGACGGGTACATTCAGGATCTCACGGTTCGGGCGGACAGACGGGGCAGGGGACTGGGAACCCTGCTGGCTGAAACCCTGGCCAACAAGGGCTTCGCGGACGGACTTAATTGGATCGGCCTGGTGGCGGAAAGAGGAAGCGCGCCCTTTTACACGCGCCTGGGTTTTCAGCCCATGGAAAACGCGGCTCCCATGCTCTTGCGGCGCGCGGGAAACACTGGACGAAAGGATTCGCATGCTGTATCAAAATGAGGGTTCCGGGCGGGAGCTTGCAGGGTATATTCAAGTTTCCAGAAATAACGAAAAGCCTGTTGAACCGGCGGACTACGCGCGGCTCAAACCCTATTTCCAGGGCCAGCGGCACCCCTTGTGCGTGTACTCCCTCGATGTGATAACCGTGTGGTCGAACCACCTGGTTCAGCCCGTCGCGGCCGAGGTGGACGGCATGCTCGCCGTGGCGGCCCGCTACGCGCGCTCCCCTGAAAAAGACCATCTGCTTCTGCCCCTTGCTCCGGGCGGCGCCGACTGCCCGCCGGACACACTGAGGCGTCTCGCGGACAGCTTTGCTGTCGGGCAGTTCTGGTTTGTCCCTGAAGATTATATCTCCCGGCACCGCCAAAACGGTCTGGAGAGCCTTTTTTCCGTAGCCCCCCAGCCGGAGCTGGCGGATTATATCTATCTGGCGGAAGATTTGGCGGAACTTAAAGGCAACAGGTTCCACGACAAGCGCAACCTTTGCAGGCAGTTCGAGAAGAATTACATTCTTCCGGGAAGAGCGGGGGCGGAGCCTGTGACTCCGGAAAACCAGGAGGAGTGCGCCGAGTTTCTGGATGAATGGTGCGCGGAGCGGGATTGCGCGTCCCGGGAGAATGACGATCTCAACTGCGAGCACCAGGCATGCCTGAACGCGCTGGAAAACATCGCCTCTTTGGGCATGAGCGGTCTGGCTGTCCGGGTGGACGGAAAAATCACGGCCTTTGGAATCGCCTCCCAGGTGACCGGCGACATGGGCGCGCTGCATTTTGAAAAAGCCACATCCCGGATCAAGGGACTGTACCAGTACCTGGACAGGGAATGCGCCCGCCGCCTTTTCAAAGGCATGACATTCATCAACAAGGAAAGCGACATGGGCCTGCCTGGTCTGGCCCAGGCCAAGCGCTCCTACAATCCGGTCCGGATCGAGCTGGCGTACTGTCTTGCCGCCAGATAGGCGGAAACCTCCGGGATTCACCGCGCGTTAATCCGGCGCGGGTCTGGCCAGGGAGGCAGCCATGTTTGGAAAGGACTTTTTCGACACGCCAAGAACCCGGGTATCCACCAGCGGAGGCCCGGTGGATCTGCCCGTCCTGTACAGGGATGTGTCTGTCCGCCACTTTCTTTTCATGGTGGACCGGGCGCGGCCCTTTGCGGTGGAGGCCGCGGATGTGTTTGCCTCAAGGCTCAATCCGGCTCAGGTGCTGGCACCCTGGCCCGCGCCTCCTTTGCCTTACGGGGACTGACGGCCCGCGTTTCCCGCGCCGTTATTTCCCTTTCCGCCTCCGCCGCAGTGCTCCCGCGATCAACGCCAGCGCCGCCATGGCGAGCGCCCCGGCCAGAGCTACAGACTGCGCGCGTCCCCGGCCCTCCCGCGCGGTTTCCAAAAGGCAGCCCGGCGGGTCGAAGGGATCGTACTGCTTAAAGCCCGAAAAAGGCATATCCGGTGTTTCGCCCGCGGAGGGATTGATTGCCCCGACGCCGAACATGGAAAGGCTCGACACCCGGACCGTCGCGTACCCTATTTTCCCGGTCCCGATATAGTCTGTTGCCAGGATGTCTCCGTCCGGCACGATGTTGACGCTGAGGTTGTATTCCAGGTACGACTGGTCACGGGCGTGGCGAATGTAACGGTTGACTTTTTCAATCCCTTCCAGCCCCACGGTGATGAGGTCAAAGGGGATGGTGATGTAAACGTAATCTGACAGATAATTATAGTCTGTGTTTGGGCTGTTGGTTTCGTAGATTTTCGCGGCGACAAGGTAGGGCGAAGCGTCCGTTGTTTCCGCTGCCACTGTTCGCGTGACGACGGCAAGTTCCACAGTCATGCTGTCGTTTTGCGGCATTGTGAGCTGAGACATTTGCACGGTGCCGGCCGGAAGCTCTGCGACCCCCGCGCGGGTTCCGTCCCCGGCTATCAGGTTTTTCCGGAATCCGGAGGCTGTTGGCACGAGCCAATGGTATTGGCTGAAGGTGAGCGGGCGCATGTTTACTACAACACCCGTTACCGGCAGGGCTCCCTGGAGGAGGATACTCCCCCGGAAATCCGTGCAATAGGCCACAAGGGTATAGCCCGGGGCTTCCGGATCCTCCGCCATGTCAATGCGGAACTGGCCGTCGCCGGTTTTGACCTCGCCCATGGAAATCTGCTCCCCTTCCTCCTCTCCTGGCCCAAGAAGGGCGACTGTCACTGTCTGGGTAAGGGCCAAGGGGATGCCGCCGGAGGTGATGGTCACCGTGCCTGACACATAGGCGCCTGCCGCGCCGCTCTCAAGCTCGACGCTGGTTTTGTCCTTGGCGTTCAAGACCTCTGTGGACGCGAATGTTCTGGGGACATAGCCCGCCTTGAAGGCGTGAAACAAAAAACGTCCGGCGTCCGGAAGCTGGAAGGACCACCGTCCCGCGACATCCGTCCGGGTGGTTTCGGCATAGGCCTCGGGGTACAGCAGATGGACCGTGGCGCCGGGGAGGGGGGACCCGTCCGCCACAAGGGCGCCTTCAAAAAGGCGTGAGTTCAGGATAACGATTCTGCCAAGGGGCCTGGGCACGTAAATGTTGTTTCCATCCAGCAAAAGCTCATGGCTGGAGGTTTCAAGCACTACATAAAAGAGGGTGTTGGCCGTCACGTCCGCGGGCGGGATGTAGGTGAAGTCCGCGGAGCCCGCCGCGTTGACCACCGCCAGGGATGTAATGGTTCCGTACTTGGCGGGATAGGAGCTTTGATCCGAGCCGGTTCCGTCCACTTTGTCCCAGAGGCTCGCCGTGTAGATGGCGCCTACGGGCGCGCCTGTTATGGAGAAGGTGACCGGGGCGCCGCCCTCCAGCATGCTGACATGGTCGCCGGTGATGGCGGGCGGGACGTGGAAAACATGGGTGTCGGTTCCGCCGCTCCCGCCGATGGAATCGCTGACGGTGACAGTGTAGGCGCCCGCGTACAGGCCCGTGGAGGGGGCGGTAAAGGTAAAGGTGTCGCCGCTGTGGTCCATGGACGGAATGGGCCCTTCCGGGCCCGTGACAGTCCAAAGGTATTGGGAGTAATCCCCGCCCTCCACTTCCATTGTCTGGGACTCGCCTGAGATGAGAATATGTCCGATGTTGCTTTGATTAACGATGTACAGGCTGGTGAAAACCGCTGTGGCAATGGTGTAGGTGTCCGTCCCTCCCGCCGCGGTCACTTCAAGGGTCGCGGTGTATTTTGAAGGGTTGTCGCTTATCGCCAAGGGCGCTGTCCAGGTGACAATCCTTTGCCGGGCGTTGGTGGAGGAGCCGGCCTCAAATACCCAGCGGTAGGTGGCCCCGGCAATGTCAGGCCCCTCCAGAACGGTGCTTTCCCCGATTCGGACAGAGGTTTTGGCCGCCTGGATCTGGGCGTGGGCGAAGGTTCCTGTGAACAGCAGGGATGCGTACAGGAACGCGGCAAGCAAAAGAAGCGGGCTTTTGATTCGCATGTTCATTCGTGGCGGTGTTGGAGGTGCAGAAACAAGGCGGACCAAGAGCCGCGCTCCCGGTCGCCGGGCGGTTTTCCTATTCTATTGGAAATCCCGGGGAATTTTTCACGGACGAGGCAATTGCAAAACTCATAGAAACGATAAATTTAACCTAGGCTGGATGGTTCCGCCCGTAGGGAAGGTTCATCCAACACATAGAAATCATTTTAGAAATGTTTGGTACACCCGGGCATTACGGCCCGGAACCATCCAGCCTACGCCTATTATGCAATTACCCCGGACCATAAAGGATTTCCAAGACTGGCGCAACGGTTTTTTGACACGTGAAAAAAGAGGGCTTTAAGCGTAAGTCGGCGGGACGCCAGGAAACGGGACGCAAATGTTCACGGCTCCCTGGCTCATCCGGTGGAATCCCGGAAAAGCACCGGGCGTCTTGACGGCCCGCCCTGTTTTCGCGTATAGATGCCCGTGTTCCGGCAAGCTCTGGAAAAGAAGCCAGGAGTCATACCAACATGCGGTCCAATCCGTAACACCTGCTGAAAGCTCCCGCTCAATCGCTCTCTGTGGGAGAGGGCCGGGGTGAGGGCACACCTTGTCGGATTGCACTTTGGTATCAGAAGTTCGAAGAACGTGTCTCGACCTGGCCCCACAGCCCTGTGTGGACACCCGGACACGGATTCCAACCCCCCGGTGAGGGAGCGGAGGTTTTCCCATGGGCCAGACACGCGCGATATCCAGATTCCGCCTTGCGGCCATTGTGGTTTTCATGGCCGCCGCCGCCCTTCTTTTCTCCTCCTGCGGCCTTTGGCCCTGGGGCAAAGCGGCGCGCGGGGAGGCATCGCGACAAAGCGGGAAAAAAACAACGGCCCCAAAGGCCGGGGACGAGGAGGCCGCCCTGACGCGCGCGTTCACCTGGGAGGCCGAAGGATGGAACGCCAAGGACGCGCCCTGGCTCATGGCGGCCTGGCATCCGGAGGCGGAGGCTGTTTTTGAAAGAGGCAAACCGGCGATGAACTGGCAGGACTACCGGGAATTCGCCGTCAAGACCATGGGCGACTGCCACGGGATGACCTACTCGGATTTCAAGGACATCAAAATCCGCGAAACCCGCGCGAGCCTTGTCTGCACCCGCTCGCTGCTTTACAGGGGCGCGCCTTCCAAAGAGAAGATGCGTTTTGACCTTATCCGCTACAAGGGGGTGTGGTTCCTCGCGAAAAGCGGTTTTGAGCCGTAGCCCCGCCGGCGGATCCGGAGAAGCCAGGAGACAGGAGTTAGAAGTTAGAAGTTAGAAGTTAGGAGTTAGAAGCTGGTTCTTCGTTCAATAAATAACATAGCAATGATTAAACCGTGATTTCATCCATTCGGCATTTACCTCGGCCAAGCGCGGCAAGCCGTTCCAAAAAGGCGATTTCGTCCGCTCTCAGGGCCAACGGGCTGCGCTTGCTCTTGTCACCCGACTATACCATAGCCAAACAGTTTATTGCTGAGGTAATTGCAAAATGAGGCGTAGGTTGGGTGGTTCCGGGCCGCAAGGCCCGGGTTCACCCAACAATTATACCATTATTCCAAGATGTTGGGTGAAC
>JAGVGH010000027.1 GCA_020057225.1 Desulfobacterales bacterium
ATACCAAGGTGCAATCCGACAAGCAATGCCCTCACCCCGGCCCTCTCCCACAGGGAGAGGGAGATTGAGCGGGAGCTTTCAGCAGGTGTTACGGATTGGTCCGCATTTTGGTATAAACCCCGCTTGCCGCGCCGCCTCCCCTTGAAACGCCGCAGGGCGGACAGAAGGATGCCTCTCCTTCCGTCCGCCCCTGTGTTCGCTTCCGCGTGTTCCGCCTAATTCCCGAGGTAATTGCAAAATAGGGATACCGTTTCCGCATGTTGTGGAACTTGCGCCTGTGCGATAGGGGTCGGGAAGGGCTCGCGCCCTCCCCGACCCCTATCGGATTGGGGCGCGTCCCCATCCGCAACAACATCTCCTTCGGGAGTTTTGCAATTACCTCTCCCTTTTCAGTTTTCCGCCGCCACATTGTCCGCAGAGGAAACCGCCGGGTTGGCCTTAAGATACTCCAGCCGGTTCAGCCCGTTCACATAGGCCTTGGCGCTGGCTGTGATGATGTCCGGGTCCGTGCCCTTGCCCAGGGCCACGCAGCCGTTCTCTTTAAGCCGCACCGTCACCTCGCCCTGGGCGTCCGTGCCGCCGGTCAAGGCCGACACCGCGAAACGCATGAGCTCGCAGCGCGCGCCCGCCAGCTTGGTGATGGCGTTGAACGTGGCGTCAATGGGTCCGTTGCCGAATTCCGCGTCCCGGTGTGTCACCCCGTCAATCTCCATTTCCACCGTGGCGCAGGGAATCACCGTTGTTCCGGCTGAAACATGCAGATGCAACAGCCTGAATTTCTCGCTGGTTCTGAGAATCCCCTCCGCAACAATGGCTTCCAGGTCCTCGTCCACCACGTGCTTTTTTCTGTCCGCCAGGTCTTTGAACTTGACAAACACCGCGGCCACGTCCTCGTCGGTGAGCTGGTATCCCATTTCCTCAAGGCGCTTGCGCAGGGCGTGCCTGCCCGAGTGCTTGCCCAACACCAGGTCCGAGCCGGAGAGACCCACGGTCTCGGGCCGCATGATCTCATAGGTCATGGGATTTTTAAGCATTCCGTCCTGGTGAATGCCCGATTCATGGGCAAAGGCGTTGGCCCCGACAATGGCCTTGTTGGGCTGCACCATCATGCCCGTCACCATGCGGACCATGCGGCTTGTGGGATAGATTTGCTCGGTTTGGATGCCGGTCACGACCGGGAAATAGTTGGGCCGGGTGTGGATGGCCATGACCACCTCCTCCAGGGAGGTGTTGCCCGCGCGCTCGCCGATGCCGTTGATGGTGACCTCCGCCTGGCGCGCTCCCGCGGCGATGGCCGCGAGCGTGTTGGAAGTGGCCAGCCCCAGGTCGTTGTGGCAGTGGACCGAGAGAACCGCCTTGTGCATGTTCTCGGTGTGCTCCATGACATAGCGGACCATCTCGGCAAACTCGTGGGGAATGGCGTAGCCCACCGTGTCCGGCAGGTTGACCGTGGTGGCTCCGGCGGCGATGGCCGCGCTAAAAACCTTGCAGAGAAAGTCCCGGTCGCTCCGGGAGCCGTCCTCGGCGGAAAACTCCACATCCGGACACAGGGTTTTCGCGTATTTCACCATGTCAACGGTGCGCCGCAGCACCTCGTCCCGGGACATGCGGAGCTTGTACTCCATGTGGATGTCCGAGGTGGCGATGAAGGTGTGGATGCGCGGCTTTTTGGCGTCCTTGACAGCGCCCCAGGCCCTGTCAATGTCGTTTTTGGAGGTGCGGGCCAGGGCGGCGACACTGGTTTTTTCAAGCCGTCCGGCAACGCCCTGGACAGCCAGGAAATCCCCTTCCGAAGCGGCGGGAAAACCCGCCTCCACCACGTCCACGCCCAGCTTTTCCAGCCTTCCGGCCAGCCGCCGCTTTTCCTCGGCGTTCATGCTCGCCCCTGGCGACTGCTCCCCGTCCCTCAGTGTTGTGTCGAAAATGATAACCCTGTCGCTCATGGTTTTGCTCCCTTGTTGAAAGACCGGCCTTGGCGCCGCCTTTCTGTGATTTCCGCGGTGTTTCATCCCGTCTGGATCCCGCGCCGGGCAAAACCGTTAAAGGGTCCGCCGCGGGGAGATGGTGACTCTCACCCCCGCGGCGCGTCGTACCTCTGGTTCCATGGGTTTACTCCCTGATTCCATCATCGTTTCGGCGTCCTGTTTGCGCGTCCTGGCTAATGCGTCCATTCAATGACTTTGATATCCGGTCCAGCCTTGCGAATGATGGCGTCCCGCATGGCTTCGAAATGCGGACACGGGAATCCGATTGGATTTCCTTTTGAAATGCACGAAGCCAAGACAATCGCCATGGCCCCTCTGTCCACCATCATTTTTGCCCGCGCCACCGCCCTCTTGCCAGGGCAGCCGCCACAAGTTAAAAAGCCTGTAATTTCAACCGGCCCGGTTTCCTCAAACGCCATTTGGCCAGACGCGGCGATTTTAAAATCCGTGGTTCCAGGACATATATCCTCCGTTTGCCGGCACCGAATGATTCCGACCTTCATCGCATTGTTTCCTTTCCATCTCCTTCAAATTTCAGCCCAGCAGGCCGCCCTGTGCGGGGAAAGCCTGTTTCATCCGGAAATCAGCCTGAAGTGTTAACAGACCTCTTCCCGCTTTCCCACTCCCAATTCCGCCACGCCCCGGGCCTTTTCAGCGCACTCCCGCTCTTCCCGCGCCTTTTCAAGCCGGTACTGGAAACTGTCCGCCAGGGCCTGCCAGCTTGCCTCGATAATGTCTTCCGACACCCCGATGGTGTTCCAAATCCTCTCCTGGTCCCGGCTTTCAATAAACACCTTGACCCTCGCCCCTGTCCCGTCCCGTCCGTCCACCACGCGGACCTTGAAATCCACCAGCCGCATCGAAGCGCACTCCTCGGGATAGAACTGTCCCAGGGCGCGCCGGAGCGCGTTGTCCAAAGCCGACACCGGG
>JAGVGH010000196.1 GCA_020057225.1 Desulfobacterales bacterium
AAGGAATAAGGCCTTACGCCCTTTCCTTGGCGTCTGTTGGCGTCTGTAAGATGAAAAAGCCCCGCCCCGGGAGACCGGGAGCGGGGCTTTTCGCGTGGTGGGCCTGGCCGCCGCTGAGTCTTGTGTTGGCCTGTCGTTGGAATTCCGCCGGTTTGAATGAGTTTTTTATTTTTCCCATGATTCCAATTGATGTTAACCACATCACGTGTTAGGATAACGCCAGGGATTTGGCAACAATCCCGAGCTATTGCCAAGGATGGGCCGGACCGGAAGGGGAGCCGGGACGGCCAAGGGGCGGCCACACCCTCCCCTGGGCGGCCGCAAACTCTTTAAGGCGCGCGAATGGCTGGCAAGATGGAGAAGCACGCGGTAATTGAGGAGGAGATAGACCGGCTTTTCGCGGACCTGGGAGAGGTGGAGCCCGCACCGGCCTCGGCGGCCGCTCCCGCACCCGCGGCCCGGGAAGGCGAGGACCCCGCGTCGAAAACCTCCGGTGGACCGGATTCCTTGGCGGGTATCTTCATCCCCGGACTCATTGAGACCCTCCATGAGGAGGAAAGCCGCCTCGACCCCTTCCGCGTTTTGGTGCTCGAGTATGTCCACGCCTTGGCTGGTTTTATCCAGGCCGCGCGCAAAGGCCAGGCATCTGAAATCGAAACAGCCAGCGCCTCCTTTTTAAAGGCCATTCGACGGCTTGAAAAAATGCCGGGCCATGATGGCCGCGTGCTGGTGAGACATCAGGGCCGGGGTGTGTTTGGAGAGGGCAAGGACTCCGCGGCATACGATTACGTCATGCTGTGCGGGCCCCTGCGCCTGGATGTCCCCCAGGTCCGCGCGGCGGCCAAACGTCTTGGCAAGCGCGCCCCCGGCATCGCCGACCAGTTTGTCGAGGACGCCCAGGCCCTGGCCCGGGCCGGTGTCGCCAATTTCCACGCCGCTGTCTCCTACAAGTCCGACGAGGAGCGCGCCCGCGCCCGCCAGGCCGTGGCGGCCCTCGCCCACTTCCACCGGGTTGTTTACGCGGGCTTCGACGCCGGGAAAAAATTCCAAATCATCCATGACGAAAGCAACCGTCCGGATCCCAATCTTACCATGATGGCCGCTGTTTCGGGGCTTCAGGCGGAAGCCGTGCGCGCGCTTTTGGACCAGGTGGGAAAGCTCATGCTGCGCGCGGGGACACGGGACCCCATCCAGCAGTACACCAGCATGTATGACGCGCTGTTTGGATTCAAGAAGCTTCTGGGCGTTGTCCAGCGTCCTCCGGTGGAGATTAACCATGTCCGGTGGCTGGTCGCGGCCTATGACTCCGCCGCGCTCCCCGCTTCCCAGGCGCGTCTGGCGCGGCTTGTGGCCTCTGAGTTTGCGGGAGGGTTCCGCAAGGCCGCGCGGATAATGGATACCCTGTACGCCGAGGACATGGGCTACGTGGACGCGTGCCAGCTTGCGGAGCGTCTTGGCCTTGTTTCGGGCCTGCTGGCCGCCATTCACGCCCACGCGGCAAAGGGCAGCCCCCTGGTCGGGGACGGGGTGTGGGCTGAAATCCTGTGCGAGGCCGTGCTTGGAAACATGGAGGAGCGCCTGGAGCGCGTGTCCGGGGAAATTTTCGAGAATATCGCAATTCACGGGGACGAGATTGAAGGACGCTCCCTCAAGGGCGAAACCGAGCGAGTGGCGGTTGATCCTGGCCTAATGGAGCTTGTGGCGTTTTTCCGTCAGCGCGCGCACACGCGGAAAAAGATGAAAGCCATGCCCAGGCTTTCTGAAACCTTCAATTCCGACGACTATAAAACCATTGCCCGGGATTTTGGCATCACCTCCCTGGAGGCCCAGGAACTCACCGACCTGTTGCGGGCCTGCTTTGACAAAAAGGGGCACTTTGCGCGGAGCACGTTCGAGGCCAACCTGTCGGCCTTTTGCAAGCACGAAAAACACGTGTTCGAGTTTTTGTGGACCTATCTCAAGGAGCATCTGCACAAGGAGGACAGAATCGCGCTTTTAAACGCGCTCCAGGCGCTCATAGACAGGATGCGCCAGCCGAAAAAAGCCATCCAGGTGCTGTTGACCGGGTTCTTGGCCGAGCCCGAGGTGGTGAGTTTTCCGGACAGAAACGCCCTCATGCTCACCACGGTCCTTTTGCGCAAGTTCAACAAGGAGCTGACCCAGGACACTGACCAGACTCCCGAAGAGGTTCTCTTTGTGGTCGAGGGACTGGATGACGAAGCCGCGGGATTTGCCCGGGAAATGCTTGACAGGGAGCGGGAGCGGCTTTTTCTCAAAATCCGGACCATGCACCGGAAAGCCAAGGGATACCTCAGGCCCAACAACCCCCACGGTCCAAAACCCCTGGAGTATGTGCTGTCGCTGGAGCGGGAGGTTTACATTCTTCTTTCCCTGGTGGGCGGCGAGGCCGCGGCGACCGTGCTCCGGAGCGCTCTCAAGGAATACGGAAACCCCAGCACCCAGATATACAGGGCCATGTCCAGCCAGGAGCAGCTTGCGCGTTTTTGGACCATCCTGATGGTTGTCATACGCGGGATTGGAAGGACGGGCGGCGCCGAAGACATCAAGACCCTCCAGGAGGTCCGCTCCCGGGAGCCCGCGTTCCAGAAAATGGCCACTGCGAAGGAGACACAGGTCAAGCTCCGCCAAGTGGTGAAGTGGATTGACCGTTCCACGCGCGACCTTTTGGGGAAGGACTGATTTCTCCTCTCGTATCGCGATGCATGGGCGTTTGTCGCATTCCAGTTTCATGTCTTCGGGAATACAATTTGACTTTCCCCCCTGTTTTGGGATACATCAAAACGCTTCCACTTGTATGCCAGGGGAACGTTCCTCCGCGCCTGCCCTCAGGCGCGGTTAAGGCGCGCGGGTGAGCCATGGACTGGGACTGCGAAGTCGAAGGATTATTTCAGGATCTTGAGGAAGGGGAGGTTTCTCCGCGGCCCGCCCCGCTTGAGGCCCCGGGCCTTCTGGAAACCCTCGGGCTCGAGATGCAAAGGGAGGACGCGTTCCGTGTCCTTCTGGTGGATTACGCCTGCGAGCTTTCCCGCTTTTTCATGGCCTCCCGGACCTCTTCCGGGCGCGCGGTGCGGGAAAGCGCGACCCGCATTGTTGAAATCCTGTCGGTCCTCGAGGACATGCCCGGCGGACACGGGGAACTGGCGCTTCTGCACCAGGGACGGGGCATCGAGGGCGAAGGCACGGCCTCGGAACGCTATGATTACGCCCTTTCCCTGGGTTCCCTTGGTCTGGACCTGCCGGAAATCAAGAAAGCCGTGGAGCGGATGGGCGAGACCATGGTCCATGTGGCCATGGACTTTCGGAGCGCCCTCAAGATATTGTCCGCCTGCGGAGTCAACACCGTGACGCTTGCGGTCCGCGCGGAAAACGAGGAAGCGCACAAACAACGGGAGCGCGCCCTTTTCGCCGTGAGCGCGTTTTTTTGCGCCACCGCCCCTGTTCAAGGGGCCGCCTCCCCGGACGCGGCCAAAAAGGCCCGCGCGGCGCTGGTCCATGACGAGCGCCGGGCGCCCGATCCCAACCTGACAGCCCTTGCGGCGGTCAACCGCCTGAAACCCCAGACAGTGCAAGGCATGGTGGCCAAGGTGTCCGGGCTTATGCGCCAGGCGGAACCCGGAAGCCCCCTTTTCGCGATCCCCAGCGTGTACCGCGGCATATTCGCCTTTCGCAAGCTGCGCGACGCCCTGGTCCGCCCGGCCATTGAAATCAACGAAGTCCGCTGGTCCGCCCTTGGAGCCGGGGAAATGGCCAGCCGCGACCAGGAGGAGCTCACAGCCTTTGTCGCCCGGGAGTATGGCAAAGGCACCCGCGACTGCTGCCGGGCCCTCGACACCCTCTCCGCGGCCGATTACCGGGCTGTCGGCTCCTACCATGTGCTGGACCGGCTCGATCTGGCCTCCGGTCTTCTCGCCGCAGTGGAAAAAACCCGGACCAACGGACAGACGGTTTCCGCCCGGCCCAACGGCTTTGTGGAGAACACCCGGAAACAAATACTGCGCCAGCTTGAGTCCCGGCTCAAGCGCTTACAAGACCCTGTGCTGGACAACATCGGGACAAACGCGGGCAGCCTTGAAATCCAAGACCCCAGAGCGGGCGCCGACCGCCGCGAGGCGCACCCCGCGGTTTTGGAGATGGTGGATTTTCTTAAAAAGCGGCGCGCGACCCGGGCAAAGTTTTCGGGCGGAATAGGTGGCACGCCGCCTCTTTCGGGTGAGGACTTCGCCAATCTGGCCCGGGATTTCGGAATAAGCCCGGAGGAGGCCCGGAAACTTGCGCTGCTTTTAAACGCCTGCTTTGCGCCGGACGGCGGCTTTCTGCGTCCGGCCTTTGACAAACATTCCAAGGCGTTTCACCGCCTGTCCGCCCCCGCGTTCCATCTTCTTTGGGAACAGCTTGCGCGGCACGGCTCCTCCCGGTCGCGCCTGGACCTCCTGGCCGCGCTCCGGACCCTTGCTGTTTCCATGGAGAGTCCCGGCCCGGCAATGGATGTCCTGCTGGATTTTTTGCTCGACACGCCTGATGGTGTGCGGTTTCCGGACAGAAACGCCCTGTTGCTGCTGAGTGTCTTCCTGCACGGGCAATCAGGCGCTCCGGGCAAAGACACGCTGCTCACTCCCTCGGGCATCCTGACAGGCGACACCCCGCGGGATCCCGCGCCCGCCGTCCGCCTGGCCCTGGTTCTGGACCGGTCCAGGCAGGCCCTGTATCAAAAGACCGCCGCCATTCATTCCCTGGTCCGGGAAAGCCTCGCCGGGAATACCCGGGCCGGGGGCAAGCCCCTGCGCTTTCTGCTCTTACTGGAGTGGGAACTCTACACCCTCCTTGCCCTGGCCGGAGGGGCGCCCGCCCGGATTGTTTTAGGGGGAGCGCTTGCCGAATACGCAAACCCCGGATCCCCCCTGTACACGGCCCCGCTTTCCCGGCGGGCGCTGGGGCTTTTGTTCCCTGTGTTTTTGGTTCTGGTCCTGGGAATAGCCAGGACCGGCGGCTACGACGACTACCTCCGCCTCTTGGAAATCCCCAAAAACGCGGGCGGGTTTGCGGCCCTGAACCCCACGCCTGAGCATCTGGCCCAGGTGAAAAAGGCCATGGCCTGGGTGGAGCGCTCCACGAAAACGCTGGAGCGCGCGGCCAAGCCGCCGGAGGATGACGCGCCGGGCGGTCTGTGGGGGTGAGACCTTAAGAAAAAGGTGGTAAATCCCCGCAGGATGCGTTAAACCGTGAGGGCGATTTTTTGCCCCGCGGTGTGCGCGGGCGCGTGTTCAGAACCACCCCACAGGGGCGCGGACGGAGCCTCCGCCCGGTGCCTTGGTGCGTCATGGAACAACAAAAAACCGAAAAAGAAAGCATTGTTAAAAGCATCGCCACGGCCTATATGGTTCTTTTTTTACATCTGGGCCTGGTTGTCGTTCTCGGCCTTTCGGTGTTCTTCTTCCGCGGACTTGTCCTGTACACGCCCTGGCTCTTCCTGTGCGGCGCCGGGCTTATCGCGGGCTCCGGATGGGCTGTTGCCCGGCACATGAAACGCAACCGGACTTCCCTGCGCGAGGTGCTCGCCGACCCTGTCTTTTCCGGACGCAGCGTGGAAATCAGCCTGCTTGGCGGAATCGCCAGCCTGCGGCTGGGACGCCCGGGAGAGACAGCGGCGCCGGTCGAGTCAACTGTCCGGTACACGGAAAGAATCCTCGAAGACCCGGAGACCCAGCGTGTCCGGGAACTCGTTGAGCTAGCCCGCCTCTTTGAGCAAAACCTCATCAGCCTGGACGAGTACCGCGAGGCCAAGCGCGGACTCCTCAAGCAATGAGGCGGCTCCGTCTGGCTCTGCTGGCCGGGGGGATCTCTTCCGAGCGCGCTGTGTCGCTGATGAGCGGCGACCAGGTGGAGGCCGCCCTGGACCCCGCCCGCTACGAGGTCTTGCGCTACGACCCGGCCTGTGATCTTGCCCGCCTTGTGGCCGACGCTTCGGGCATTGACGCGGCCCTTGTCGTCCTGCACGGCCCGTTTGGCGAGGACGGACGCGTCCAGGGCTTTTTAGACCTCCTGGACATCCCCTACCAGGGCACCGGTGTTCTCGGCAGCGCCCTTGCCATGGATAAAATCTATTCCAAATGGATTTACGAGCGGAACAGCATCCCGGTGCCCCCGTGGTTTGCCGTCCAAAAAGGCCAGGATCCCCTTTCCCTGTATATGGAAAGCGGGCTGGGCTTTCCGCTTTTCGTCAAGCCCTGCCGGGGCGGGTCCAGCATCGGCATGGGAGTCGCGGGCAACGCGGCGGAGCTTGAAAAACGGGTGGCCAGGGCCTTTCAGGAGGACAGCGCGGTTCTGGTGGAAAAGCGGATTCACGGCAGGGAGATAACCGGCGCGGTTCTTGGCAACGAGAACCCGGAGGCGTTGCCTATCGTGGAGATTGTGCCGGACAGGCGGTTCGATTTTTTCGATTATGAGGCCAAATACACCAAGGGCGCGAGCGAGGAGATCTGCCCGGCTCCCATTGGTCCGGAACTGACCCGGGAGGCTCAAAGGACGGCTTTGGCCGCCCACCGCGCGCTGGGGTGCAGGGGATACAGCAGGACGGACATGATGCTCGCGGGCGGGGAGATTTTCGTTCTTGAGACCAACACCATTCCGGGCATGACCGCCACGAGCCTGCTGCCCCAGGCGGCCCGGGAGGCGGGTTTGTCTTTTGGAGAGCTTTTGGACCGCCTCATCGCCCTTGCCATGGAGGATAAGGCGGCGCGGGAGACGCGCCGGAGAGAAAACGCCGGGTAACCGGCCGCCGCGCCTGTTGGAGCGTTTTTTATAATTCCACTTTTGGAATTTTTCCTGTAGGGGCGGCCCCCTGTGGCCGCCCTCTCATCCAAGATACGCAATTATTTATGTCGCTATGGTTCCTATGTTGCAATTACCACTAGAGGTACTTGCAAAACTCTTAGAAATGACAAATTTGATGTAGGCTGGATGGTTCCGCCCGAAGGGCAGGTTCACCCAACAGATATGAATCATTTAGAAGTGTTGGGTGGTTCCAGGCATTGCGGCCCGGAACCACCCAACCAACGCCTCATTTTGCAATTACCTCACTATAGAGGTAATTGCAACACTTTAAGAAACAACAAATTTGAGGTAGGCTGGGTGGTTCCGCCCGAAGGGAAGGTTCATCCAACACATAGAAATCATTTTAGAAATCCTGGGTACACACGGGCTTGCGGCCCGGAACCACCCAGCCTGCGCCTCCTTTTGCAATTGCCTCTATAAAATAAGCGTTCATCCTTAGAGCGGCCGCGCAGGGGCAAGGTTTCTGATCCAGCCTGGGGTTCCAACCCCTGGAGAACCTCCCCCGTCAGCGCGTTGCACCCTCCCGCGTCACCATCACAAGCTCCTCCATGCCGGACAACGCCGGGGCTTGCGCCCATGCCGATAACGGCATGTGTGCCCGGTTTTCGGGCGTTTTCGTCCCGTTCCAGCATGGAAAGCGTAGGTTCCCAGCCGCCGCAGATGTCCGCGTAGTCTTTGCCCGCGGCGATGGCGGCGTCCAGGGCCGGGGTTCCGAAGCGGTAATAGGGCCCACGGCGTTCATCACCATGTCCGCCTGCCCCGCCGCCTCCGGCAGGGCATTTTTGTCCAATATATCCAGAGCCGGCGCCCGCGCCGACGGACCAAGCTCCCGGGCAAAAATGTCCGCTTTCTGCCCGTCCCTGTCGGCAATTACCACCTCCCGGCACGCACCGGCTTTGACAAGCGCCAAAACCGCGCTCCGGGCCATCTCCCCGCATCCTCCAAGCGCCCGAAGCCGCATCCTCCGCCTCCTTCCGGGGGGCGCCGCTTCTTTACCCCCTCTCATCCCGGGTATCCGGTTATCTCCCGTATCTTCTTGTACAGCGGTTTCAAGCCCCGGTACATCTTCAAATACACCTCGTTGTACATCTCCTCGTACAGCGCGTGGTTCTTCAAGTCCGGCTCAAACACGTCGCCCGCCCTGCACATGGCCGTGAGCGCCGCGTCAAAGCTCTTGTGCAGGCCCAGGCCCACGGCGCAGTCCACAGCGGCACCAAGCCCCGCGGTCTCGTACAGGTGCGGGCGCGCGGCGGGCAGGCCAAACACATCCGCTGTTATCTGCATGGCGCAGCGGCTTTGGGAGCCGCCGCCGGAAACCACCAGCCGCGTGACCGGAATCCTGGATTTTTTCTCGATGCGTTCCTTGCCCTCCCGGAGGGCGTAGGCGAGTCCCTCCAAAATGGCCCGATAGACGTGGCCCCGGTGATGCACATCTCCAAAGCCGATGATGGCGCCCTTGCCCTCGGGTCCCGGAAAGCGGATGCCCGGGGTCCAGTACGGCTGGAGCACAAGTCCCATGGACCCCGCGGGAGTCTCAGACACAAGACGCTCAAGCAGCGCCTCCGCCTCCAGACCCTTTTCCGAGGCTTCCAGACGCTCCTGGCAGGCGAACTCGTCCTTGAACCAGCTCACCATCCAGTAGCCCCTGAAAATTTGCACCTCGACACAGTATTTGCCGGGCACAGGCGCGGGGTAGGGAGGCAGAAAAGGCACGGGCGAGATGAACCTGTCGTGGAGAATATTTATGGTGGCGGTGGTGCCGTAGCTCACGCAGCCCACGGAGGGGTCTGTGCCGCCGGAGCCTATCACCTCGCAGGCTTTGTCCGCGGCTCCGGAGATCATGGGAAGCCCCTCGGGGATTCCGGTGGCCAGGGCGGCCTCCCGGGTGATTTCCCCCAACAGGTCTCCAGGCGGTTTCAGTTCCGGCAACATATCAAGAGTGACGGGAAGCGCCTTCCATTTCCAGTCCCACGAGGGCGCCCAGCGGGATTTCTTGTAGTCAAAGGGGATATAGGCGACCTGGCAGGCGGTAGAATCCAGATACTTTCCAAGCAGGCGAAAGGTGAGATAGCCCGAGAGAAGCAGGTATTTATGGGTGTTTTTCCAGGTTTCCGGTTCATAGGTGGAAAGCCAGTTGGCCTCGGCCTCCTGCTGGAAAAACCGGACTGTCTCGCTGGCGCCCACCACATTGAAAAGAGGACCCCAGGGTGCGCCCAGAGGCTTTTGGGTGTAGTCCTTGCGCTGGTCCAGCTACAAAATGGCCGGGCGCAGGGGCTTGCCGTCCTTTCCCACGCACACCACGGTTCCGCGCTGGGTGGTGAGGGAAACCCCCGCGAGCCGGGATTTGTCAACCTTCCCTTCCTCCCACAATCCCTGGCAGGCCGAGCACAGGGCGCGCCAATACACCTCCGGGTCCTGCTCCGCGAACCCGGGCCGGGCGGAGATGTAGGGTTCAAACACGGCCCGGCGTTTTGCCACGAGGTTGCCGGAAAGATCATACACCAGCGCCCGAAGGCTTTGGGTGCCGTTGTCAATGGCGAGAAGAAGGTCATCCGCGCTCATGCGCCGTCCCCTCCCGCGCTTGGCCTGGGCGCGTAGGCCTGGGCCCACAGGTTGAGATAGCGTTTCCGCTCCTCTGCCCAGCGGGCGGCGTCCCATCCCAAAACCGGGGCGCACAGGGCCTCCACCCGGTCGAGGTTCTGGCTGCCTCCGCCAGGGCACAGAATCCCCAGGCGCGCGCGGCGGAGCAGGAGATCGTCCAAGTGCCGCACACGTTCCCCGGCCATATAGGGAAGCTCGGCAAAGAGGGTGTGGGTGCCGGGCACAAACTCCAGGTCTTCGGGCGCGGCCTTGGCCACAGCGGGCAGGATGGCGCGTCCGTACCGGCCAAGGAGGCGCCTCCAGGTGTCCGGCGAAAGCCCCCGGGTGTCGGCGGGGACAGGGGGCAAAGGCTCGACCACGGGAAGCGCGCGGACATCCCGCAGGGTTTTGGGAATAAAGGGCCGGGCGGCCTTGAGCGCGTCCCAGGCCAGACGGCGGAAGGTGGTGAGCTTGCCGCCTGTGATGGTGACAAGTCCTTTGTCAACCCAGACCACATGTTCCCGGGATTCCTTGGAGGGGTCCTTTTTTCCGGCGGAAAGAACCGGACGCACCCCGGCAAAGGTGGCGAGAACATCTTTTTCCGAAAGGCCAAGCCCCGGGAAGATGTGGCGCGCGCCGGAAAGAAGCAGGGAAAACTCCTGGGCGGTGATGCCTGGCTCGCGCATGAGGTCTTCCTTGTAGTCCGCGTCGGTGGTGCCGATAAGGGTAGCCCCTTCCCAGGGAATGGCGAACACCGGGCGGTGGTCGGCCGGGTTGATGAAGCTCACGGCCTGGCACACGGGAAGGGTCTGGGCGGAAAAGACGAGGTGGGAGCCGCGCAGGGGCCTAAGATGCAGGGCGGGATTGGGGGAGCGGTGCAGGGTTTCGGCCCAGACCCCGGTGGCGTTGACCACGGCGCGGGTTTCCACAGTCCGGGTTTCGCCGGTTTCCACGTCCTCCAGTACCACGGCCCTGACATTTCCCGAAGAGTCCCGCTCCACCTTTGCGGCCCGGGTATAGTTGAGGGCAAAAGCCCCCGCGGCCACGGCGTCCAGAACGAGCCGGAGCACCAGCCGCGCGTCGTCCACCTGGGCGTCCTGGAAGACGAAGCCGCCCTTGAGTCCTTCCTGGCGGACGTTGGGGACCATGAGGCTGAAGGCCTGTTTGCCGAGGTAGCGGTGCTGGCGCTCCCGTGCCATGATGTCGTAGAGGAAAAGGCCCATGCCCAGCATGAATTTCCCGGGGCTTACCCCTTCATAGACAGGCCAGACAAAGCCCAGTTTTTCCACAAGGCCCGGGGCCTCGGCGAGAAGCCTGCACCGCTCCTCGACACTGGCTTTGGTGAGAAAGACGCGGCCTTCTTTAAGGTAGCGCAGGCCGCCATGCACCAGTTTGGAGGAGCGGCTGCTGGTGCCCCAGGCGAAATCCCGCTGTTCGGCCAGAAGGGCGGCAAGGCCGGCCCGGGCCGCTTCCCGCAGCACGCCGGCGCCGGTGACGCCGCCGCCGACGACCACGAGATCCACCGTTTTTGGGAGGTTGCTTGAGCGCATGGTTGTTACCGTCCTGCCTGTTCAAGGCCAGTGTTCTGGCCTGGAACAGGCGCGTTAAAAAGCGCTTTGGGCCACAGCCCGGGTGCCTTAGTGCTTATCCCTAAATACTGCTGAGGAGGATTTTAGGGGCACTTTTTCATCGCGGGCGCACGCCGGGCGCCCCTACGGTTATGTGACGGCCGTTATCGCTTACCACTGGGCGCTCCGATGGCTCGGGTTCCATTGCCGTAGAGGCGCACGGCGTGCGCCCGAACAGGGGAATCCCTTGCAATAAGATTATTTATGGATAAGCTCTTAGTCCACCAGTTTGCCGGGATTCATCCTGCCTTCCGGGTCCAGCCGCGCGAAAAGCCGCCGCATGGCGTCCATAGCCAGCGCGCCCTTTTCCGCCTCCAGATACGGCGCGTGGTCCGCGCCCACGCCGTGCTGGTGGCTGATGGTGCCGCCCCGCAGGACAATGGCCTTGCTCGCGGCCTCCTTCATGGCCCTCCACTTGCCCAGGGTCACCTCCGGGTCTTTGTCCGGAAGGAAGGCAAAGGACGTGTAGATGCTCGAGCCTGTCTTATAAACGTGGGACAGGTGGGTAAACACATGGACCTTCTCTCCCCGCGCGTCCATGGCACCCTTGATGGCCGCCTCGATGTCCGCCATGGCCGGGCTGACCCGCTCCCAGGTCAGGCAGGTTTCCAGCGTGTCCACGCAGTAGCCCGCGTCCCACAGGCTGTTTCTCAGGTAGGGAATGAGGAAGCGCTTTTTCTTCCACGCCTCGCCCATGGATTTGCCGATGACAAGCCCGCCGTGTTTCTTAACGACAGAGGAAAGGCCGGATTTTCCGGCGGAAACCATTCCCCGGGAGCCGATGATTCCGGCAAGGCACATGCAGGCGCCCTGGGGATTCATTCCCCGGGATTTCATGTACAACTTGAGCATGCCCACCTGGTTGGGATGGCCGGAAAGCAGGAAATTGGTCTCGGTCTCGGCGGGATTGGAGAGCCTTATCATGGAAAGGGGCAGGTCCGCCGCGGCAAGCGCCCGCACGGCCTCGACCCCGGCCTCCCAGGAGGGGAACACCACGCCGTACACGTCATCCTTTTCAGGCAGGGGCACCACCCGGACCGTGGCCTTTTCAAGGATTCCCATGCGCCCCTCGGAACCCATAAGCAGATGTTTGAAATCCGGTCCCGCGGCGCTGGCGGGCATGGCCGGGAAATTCCAGGTTCCGATGGGCGTCAGAAGCTCGCCGCCCAGAAAAAGACTCTCGATGCGTCCGAAATACATGGACTGCTGCCCCGAGGACCGGGTGACGACCCATCCGCCCAGGGTCGAGTATTCCCAGGACTGGGGGTAGTGGCCCAGTGTGTGGCCGCGCGCGCGAAGCTGGGCTTCGAGGTCCGGCCCGCGGACGCCCGCCTCGAAGGTCGCGGTCATGCTGTAGGGGTCGAACGCCACAAGGCGGTTCAGTTTGGCCATGGAGAGAACCAGCACCGGGCCTTTGTCTTTGGGCGGGGAGAGGTGTCCCGCGACGCTGGTGGCGCCGCCGCAGGGAAGAACGATGGCTTTTTCTTTTTCGGCGAATTCAAGAACGCCTAGAAGCTCGCCGCGGGTGCGGGGCGCGGCCACGGCGTCCGGGAACGCGGGAAACACGCCGTCCCGCATGGCGACCCAGTCGGGAAGGCTCTGCCCGTGAGCGTGGTCCACACGGAGTTTGTTATCCTTGCTGAGAAGCGCATGGTCCGGGAGCCGGGATTCCGGGACCATGGCAAGGACTGATTCGAGCGGGCAGTCCGCCTTGATGACGCCCTCGCCCACATTCTCCCGGAGCATGTTGAGACCCGCCTGGGGGGCGGGCAAATGGGTGGTCTCGTCACCCCAGCCGTTCCAGCGGACCATCGGACAATCCTCCCCGCGTTATGCTTTAAGCGGGTTTCATGGCGGCCCAGAGCCGCGCGCTTTCTTCCATGACGCCGCGCACCACGCCCTCGACCTCTTGGGTTCCAAGGGGAATGGCGGCGGCGAGGTTGTTGTAGTAGGCGAGGGAGGATTCGCGTCCCTCCCGGGTTGAGAAGCAGATGAGGGCCATGGTTTTGAAGAGCATGGCGAAGTCGTTGAAGATCATGGGGTAAATTATATTTCCGGAGAGGCGCGCCATGAGGTTCTGGAGTTCCCAGTCATAATCGGCGAAGATTTGGGTGTCGCCGCCGAGGTCCGCGGCTTTTTGGAGATGGGCCGTGAGGGCGGCGGGGTTGATTTTGGCCGCAAGTCCCGCGACGGGGGGGAGGAGGACCACGCGGAAGTCGAGGAGGTGCGCGATGAAGTCCGGTGGCATGAATTCGCCGTATTTGGCGAGGGTGGAGAGGAGGCCGAGGCCGCCGGAGTTCCAGAAGTCGTTGACGAGGGTGGGTTTGCCGTGGTGGATGGTGATCCATCCTTCGCGGGCGAGCCTGTGGAGAGTTTCGCGGAGAGTGGGGCGTGTGACGCCGACTTTTTCGGCGAGGGAGCGTTCGTTGGGGAGAGGGGAGCCTGGGGGGAAGTCGCCTCTGAGGATGGCGGTGAGGATTTGGTGTTCGGCATGCTGGATGGGTTTGGCGGGTTTGAGGCCGTTTAGGGAGTCCATGGGGCGCGCCTCCGGTTAACTGGTAAGAGATCATGCCAGATATGTTCGCTGTTTGTCAACTCTTTTCCCGTCACTTCCAATCTCTCCTTCCTCCTGCAACCTGAAAAACACTTCCCTGCTTCCTTTCCCGCCATGGCGCGCAACAGGAGTTGAACCCAAGTGTCAGTCCCGAACCCCCGCATCATACCGGCATTCCCCGCCCTTTGCAAGAACAGCTTCGCCCTTAAAAATCCCGGACACGGCGGCCCGGAACGCCCCAAAAACCCCAAAAACAGCATTCCGCGCTTGCCTGGCCAGACCCGGCATGCTAAGGTTCCCTCCCATAAGTTAACCAAGCTCAAAAGGACACACCATGGCATCTGAAATCCTTGAACTCTCCCCGCTTCCCGCGCCCGCACCCTCCACGGCCCGGCCAGGAGCCTTTGCCGTTTCCGTAACTGAAATCACGGACGCACGGGGCGCGGATCCGTGCTTCATCCTGCCCAAGCTCCGGCTCGGGGGACAGGTGCCCGAAGGCGCCTACATGGCGGAGCGCCCTGTTGCGGAAATCCTCAAGGAAGCCCTGGCCGCCCGGTTTGACGCGGCGGGCATGGGCGCCTCCGGCAAGGGCCGCGCGTGCAGGCTATCGGGAAAACTCCTTGCCCTTGATTTCGCCGTTTCCATGGGGTTTCAGGGCTGCATGGTCAGGGCGGCCCTGACCATGGACCTGACACTGCGGGATTCCGGGTCCGGCGCCGCCCTGTTCGAAGGCGCGCTTACGGGCAACGGGCGGGCCGGTCTCGCGCCCCTTGTGCCGGACGCTTTTACCGGTGCCGTGGACGAGTTGTTTGCCAATGTGACGGCCGGACTGCCCGCCGCCTGAGCGGGTCCGGCCCTGGACTGTCACATGGTATCTTTGTTGGAATTCCGTGCCGATTGACATAGATCCGGGCATTGGCGTTTTCCTGGTTTTTTACAGGCGATTGAGATGGATTGTTGGGTGAACCCGCGCGCGAACAACGCATTTGCCGCAACGATCCCCCCGGGCGCGCCCGGAACCACCCAACCTACACGTAATACACTGGTAAAAGTCAGATGTAGGTCGGGTGGTTCCGCGCGAAGCGCAGGTTCACCCGACAATTTCATCAATCGGAAAGCAATTCTGAAAAAATTCTCTTGACTGCGAGGCCAC
>JAGVGH010000187.1 GCA_020057225.1 Desulfobacterales bacterium
AAGACGAATGTAGAATATCGAACCGCAGAACCGCAGAACCGCAGAAGGGAAAGGCAAAGGCAAAGGCAAAGGCAAAGACGAATGTAGAATATCGAACAGCAGAACAGCAGAACCGCAGAAGGGAAAGGCAAAGGCAAAGGCAAAGGCAAAGACGAATGTAGAATATCGAACCGCAGAACCGCAGAAGGGGAAGGCCAAGGAGAAGACGTAGGTCGGGTGGTTCTGCGCGAAGCGCAGGTTCAGCCGACACTATCACAGCCAGGTAGGATTACAGGCAACGGCAAAGACGAATGTAGAATATCGAACCGCAGAACCGCAGAAGGGAAAGGCAAAGGAGCAGACGAAGGTCGGCTGAACATGTGCCTCTTTCAGCAATCTTTTTTCCAAGAGGTAATTGCAATTACCTCCCAACAGTGTCTTTTCAGAATACCGTTCTGACTCATTGCGCCCGCAACAACCCTGGACCCCGGCTTTCGCCTGGGTGACGGCAGGCCGCTTTCCAGGCGGGCAACTCGAACCGGTCGGGAGGCTGTTCTGACAAACGCTTCACATTCCGTCCCGCCCTCTGCCATTTTTCCTGTTTTCCCTTCTTTCCGTGTTTTCTTTTGTTTTCCGCCTATTGAATCTTCCCTCATTTCATGTTAGAGATGATGTAGGCAGGCAACCGGTTCTGCACGGGCCAGAGAGGCTGCGTTCTCTGAATTGTTCCTCACCCGAACCTCCCGGCAGACCCCCTTCCCACCCCGACAGCCACGCCCGCCCGGGCGCGGCGGCACCGTAAAACACCAAAAGAGAGGGAACCGGCATGGCACAGGTACTGACGGACCGGCGGGACATGGACTTCGTGCTCTATGAACAGCTCGAGGTCGAGCAACTCTGCAAAACCGAAAAATACGCCGAATTCAACAAAAAGACATTCGACCTCGTGCTGGACGAGGCCAGGAACTTCGCCGTGAAGGAAATCCTTCCCACGGTACGGGAGGCCGACGAGACCGGCGCGCGCTTCGAAAACAACCAGGTCTTCGTGCCCCCCTGCTACCACCGCTCCTACGAGAAATTCAAAGAGGGCGAGTGGATCGCTATGACCGAGGATCCGGAGGTCGGCGGCCAGGGATTCCCCCATGTCGTCGCCCAGGCCGGGCTTGAATACATCATCGGCGCCAGCTTCGCCTTTGCCGCCTACGGACTCGCAAGCCACGGCACCGCCAAGATGATCGAAATCTTCGGCACCCCCAAACAAAAGGAACTCTACCTCAAGAAACTCTACTCCGGCCACTGGACCGGCACCATGGTCCTCACAGAGCCCGAGGCGGGTTCCGACGTGGGAGCCCTCACCACCACGGCAAAACCCCTGGGGGACGGCACCTACCTCATCACAGGCAACAAAATCTTCATCACCAACGGCGAACACGACCTCGCCCCCAACATTGTCCACCCGGTTCTCGCCCGCATCGAGGGCGCGCCCAAGGGCACCAAAGGCATCTCCCTTTTTGTGGCGCCCAAATACAGGGTCAACGATGACGGCTCCCTGGGAGAGCACAACGACGTGGTCTGCACCGGCATTGAGCACAAGATGGGCCTCAAGGCCAGCGCCACCTGCCAGCTCACCTTTGGCGGCAAGGGGCAGTGCATAGGCACCCTCCTGGGCGACGAAAACAAGGGCATGCGGGTCATGTTCTACATGATGAACGAGGCCCGGCTCGCGGTGGGCGCCATTGGCCATTGCAACGGCTCCGCGGCGTACATGTACGCGGTGAATTACTGCAAGGAGAGAAAGCAGGGCAAAGACCTGCTGGACTTTATGAACGCGGACGCGCCGTCTGTGCCCATCATCCGGCACCCGGACGTTCGGCGGATGCTCCTGTGGATGAAGGCCCACGTGGACGGGATGCGGAGCCTCACCTTCTTTGGAGCCTATTGCTTCGACAAAATCGCCACTGCCAAGGACGATGCCGAGCGCGATAAGTACCAGAATTTTGTTGACCTTCTCACGCCCATCATCAAGAGCTACTGCTCCGACAAGGGTTTCCAAATCATTGTCGAAGCCATCCAGTGCTATGGCGGCTACGGCTACACCCAGGACTACCCCCTTGAGCTTCTGCTCCGGGACAGCAAAATCAACTCCATCTACGAGGGCACCAACGGCATCCAGGCCATGGACCTTTTGGCCCGCAAACTGGCCATGAAAAAGGGCAAGGTGTTCATGGAGTTTTTGGCTGAGGTCAACTCCCGCGCCGCGGCGGCGAAGAAATTCCCGGCCTTGGCCGACATGGCCGCGCGGCTCGAGAAAAGCGTTGCCCGGCTGAGCGAGGTTGCCATGCATATAGGCGCCACCGCCATGTCCGAAAAGGTGAAGGTTGCCTTTGCCCACTCGAAGCCTTTCCTGGATGCCATGGGCGACGTGGTGATGGCGTGGATGCTTATCTGGCGGGCGACAGTGGCGGCCCAGAAGCTCCAGGGGCTTGTGGGCGACGCCCAGGGCGCGGAGCGGATTGAAAAGATTAAAAAGAATAAAAACGCCGCGTTCTACGACGGGCAGATCAAGACGGCCCAGTATTTCATCAACGTGGTGCTGCCCATGACCAACGGCGTGTTTGACTCCATCGCGGGAAGCGACTCCGCGATTATTGACATGCTGGAGGAGTCGTTCAACAACTAGCCGGAAATCAGGCTTTAGGCTTTAGGCTTTAGGGAGGGCGGATGGCGTCCCGGGATCGGGGGCGGTGCCGCGCTCCGCAAAACACACCAGGGATAACCCGGAAAACAGAAGCGAAACAGCGCCCCCGGCTCCTTTGCGGCCGGGGGCACCCGTTCCCTGGGGCAGGAGAAACCCGCTGCCCCTTTATGGCTGACCTCCTTTCCAAAACACCGCCTGTTTGACTTCCAATGGCAAAACGTGATACGCGCGAAGCATGAAAGGATCCCGCAATACCACAGTTGGACACGGAAAAGCGATAAGCCTCCCGGCTCTTGCGAATTCACCCGCTGCCGGGGAAATCCTGTTCTACAGAACCGAGGACGGCAAAAACCAGCTCCAGGCGCTGATTGAAGACGAGACAGTCTGGCTCTCCCAGGCGGCGATGGGAAACTTTTTCCAGACCACGCCGCAGAACATCACTCTGCGCGTTAAACATATATACCGCGAGGGAGAACTCTCCCCGGAGGCAACCTGCAAGGATTACTTACAAGTTGGCCGGGAAGGCGGAAGGGAAATCCGGCGCTCTCTCAAACACGCCAATCTGGATATGATCCTCTCTGTGGGCTACCGGGCACGCTTCACCCGTGACACACAGTTCCGACATTGGGCTTACGGAGCGTCTCCGGGAATACCGGGTTAAAGGATTTGTCCTGGATGACCAGCGCCTGAAAGACAACAGCGCCGCGAAACCCGTATGAAAACCCTTGTCATCCATCTGGGCGCCCTGGGGGATCTCCTTCTCGCCCTCCCCGCTGTCCGCCGCTTCACAAATCAAAAGCCGGTCTTTCTCTGCCAGTCGGAAACCGGAAGGCTGCTCACCGCGCTCGGATTGGCCGAAGCGTTCCTCCCCTCCGAGGGGCCTCTCGCCGCACGCCTGTACGCCCCGCCTCCGGACCCCGTCCTGTCCCGGGCCTTTATCGAATACCGGAATATCCTTCTCTTTTCCTTCTCCCGGGAACTGGAACAAAACCTCCGGGCAGTGTTCTCCGGCCCTCTCCTGCGCGTCCCTCCCCGTCCCGCCCCGGAAATCCGCGAACCTGTCCCGGAATGGCTTAAGGCGCGCGTCGCGGAAGCCTTGCCCGGAAAAGCGCCGGACGCGGGCGCGCCGGATATCCTCACCGCCGCCTCTCCCGGTATTTCCTGGCGCCCCGGGCCGGAAAACAGGCTCATCCTCCACCCCGGCTCCGGCAGTCCGCGCAAATGCTGGCCTGCCGCGCGGTTCGCCGCCCTGGGCAAGGCATTGTCCGCCCGGGGCTTTGCCGTCTCCTTTCTCTTAGGCCCTGCGGAAACCCGGCTTGCCGGCATCCTGGCCGGGCTTGGGGTTCCGGCCCAGGCGCTTTGGCGGGAGGACTCCCTGGTCCGGGCCGCCGCCACCCTGGCGCAGGCCGCCGGGTTTATCGGCAACGACTCCGGAATAACCCATCTCGCCGCGTTTCTTGGCCTTCCAACCGTTGCCGTGTTCGGCCCCTCGGACCCTGTGCGCTGGGCGCCCCCGGGCACGTGCGCGGCGCTGCTCCGCCCTGCCCTGGAATGCGCCCCGTGCCACGAGACCGCCAAGACGAACTGCGCCTCGCCCCGCTGTCTGATGGACACAGAACCGGAGGAGGTGTTGCACGCCCTGTTGACACTCTTTGAAAAAGGCCGCGCAAGGCAAAGGGCCTCTGTTTAAAGCGGGCAACAACCCGCCGCAGTCCAAACCGGCCCAAAACGCGCCTGCCCGGAAAAGGCCCATCCAACTTGGCGCGCGCTTCTCAAAACGCCCAAAACCCGCTTCCTGCCTTGCTTTTAAGCCGCTCTATTCCCACAAACGGCACCTATTCCCAAAATCCGGACAGAATCCGCCGCAAGCTTTGGAGGCCGTTCCCGGAACATTCTAAATAACATATTGAAATTATTATATAAAAATTTACAAATAGGTTTTGTTGTTTTTGGCACGTTTTATGATTATCTCAGGTCATCGGCGTACATCTCGCCGGAACAAAACAAGGGAGTCGCGCGTGAGCTTTCTTGTATTTCACACCGACAACAACGGCGCGGGCGCGGGGTTTCTGAAGAACCTGCGGGAGCAGGCCCCGGAAAACCAGGCAGAGGCGTGCCGGGACCTTGCCAGTCTTGAGAAACGGCTCCGGCAGCCGCGCGCCGGTCTGTGTATGCTCGTGTTTTTCGCGGCGGACAAGGCCGAACTGAACGGACTCACAGCCCTGGGTTCCTGCCTTGGGGATTTGCCGCTCATTCTGGTGCTTCCGGACAGGGAGGAAGGCACCGTTATCCGGGGGCATCGTCTGTATCCCCGGTTTCTCACTTTTCTGGATTGCGGACCCGGCGAAGTATGCCTTACAGCGGGAAAAATGCTTGCGGCCATGCGCGCGGCGCGGTGGAAGGCCGCATGAAAAGGAGAAGCACCATGCGGGGAATGCCCGAAAAAGACAGTCCTTCGGGAAACGGAACGGAATTTTTCCCCGGGGAGCCTTACGGGGAAACCGACCCGGCCATAACCCTTGCCAGGGCCGTTGCCCGCGACATGCATGGTCCTTTATTGGCCATCATTAATTACGCGTGGCTCCTGAACGACAGATACGCCGGAATCCTGGACCGGAGCGCTGAACGGCACCTCTATTATATTCTTGAAAGCGCCCGCGCCCTGGAGCTCGTGGCGGAGGGTCTTGAGGCCAGCGCGGACACCGAGACGGATTTCACATTCTCGGACAGCGTGGAGTTGGAATCCCTGTTGAAAAACATTGAGGGTTCTGTTAGCGGATTTCTTTCCTCCAGGGGGTTGACCCTCACCTGTGACGCATTGCCCGAGGTCCAGGGGCGGAGAGGGAGCCTCGCGCCCCTTCTTCGCAGCACTGTGCTTCTGGTGGCCGCCCATGCCCCTTCCAGCGCGGTCTGCGTGCATGTTTCCGTCACAACCCGCCCTGGAGAGTGGATAATTACTGCGCTCCCGCAAGGTTCCGGGCAGCCAGGCGGATGGGACGGTTCTGTCCGCAACCTGTGGACGCTTCTTTCTGAAAACGGAAAAATCCCCGCGGCCGGCACCGCCCTGGCCCTGTGTGAAAAACTGGCCGCCAAAAACGGCGGGACCGTGTGGCGCGCAGGAACCGGACGCGGCGCGGGAATCGCCTTTTCCCTCCCCAGGCCGGACGATTTCGGGGAAGGGCCTGTGGCAAGCTGACAACCACGAACCGACACTTGGCCGCTCTCACATGGGAGGAAGAGCCATGATGTATTACATGGTCAAATCCAAGACGGAAAACAAACCGCGGCTTGTGGATGTCCATCCCGCCGCCGTGCCCTTCATGCGCCTGGAGCGCAAACGGCCCCGCACAGGAGGATGGCTTGACTCGGGAGTTCCGGTGTTCATGACCGCGGACCTCGGCCAGCTCTTCCAGAGCGCCGCCGCGCCGGAAAACCGGAAAGACAGCGCGGCCGGCCTGGACTGGGAATGGCGTGTCTGCCATTGGGTCAACGGGGAATGGCGCGTGTCCTTAGGACGCGCCCCGCTGGCGGTCTGTTAAAACAAAGGAAAAAAGCCATGCCTGATGACGCGGCGGAAAACGCGCGGGACAAAGCGGCGCAGAGCGGGGGATTCTTCGTCTTCGGCGTGGGAAACCAACTGCACGGTCTGCCCCTTGCCTCTGTGGACAAGATAGTCCGGGCGGCGGAAATCACATCCCTTCCCAAGGCTCCGGAGACGGTATCTGGTCTTCTCAATGTGCGCGGGAAAATCATTCCCGTGGTCAACATCCACAGGCTGTTCAACGCGCCTCCAAGGGAAATGGAACTTGACGACTGCTTCGTGATAGCCAACACATCCGGGGGGAGGCTGGCGTTTTTGGTGGATTCCATTCACGGGGTGGTGGAGTTCGGTCCCGGAGACCTGGACGGATCCCAAGGTCTTTTCCCGGAGCTTGAGCGTTTTATCGAGGCGGTTGGACAAATCAACGGGAAGACGGTCCTTATCCATGACAGTGACAAGCTGCTCAGTCCCGGGGACGCCGGAGCAATCCGCAGGCAGACAGACTGTTAAAGGGAGGGAAGGGGTACAGTCCATGGTTCCGGACGAGCTGCTGAGGGAACTCTCCCAGATGGTCAACCAGCGCATCGGCGCGTATTTACCCGAGCAGCGCCGCGCGGACCTGGAGCGGGGCGTGCGCGCCCTTGCCCGAACCCTGGGGTTCGAGACACCCGAACTCTGCGCCCGGGAGCTTATCAAGGATTCCGCCACCCGGTATCTGGACGCCCTGATAGACCATTTTACCATCGGGGAGACCTTTTTTTTCCGTGACCGGCTGACCCTCAAGGCTCTTGAGGAGCACGTGCTGTCTGAATTCACGCCTCCATACTCTAAAAAAAGCTCCCTTAAAATCTGGAGCGCGGGATGCTGCACCGGCGAGGAACCCTATACCCTTTGCATGATGCTGGATATGCTCGGTTTTGGGAGCTCCGGAACAAATGTTTTTATTCTGGCCACCGACCTTAACCCTAAATTCCTGGAAAAAGCCAGACAAGGGCTGTATGGCCGCTGGTCGTTCAGGGACACGCCCGAGGAGGTCATGCGGGCGTACTTCACCGGGGAAACAGACGGCAGGCAAAAAATAGCCCGGCGCATTCAGGAAAAGATCACCTTCCGCCAGCTCAATCTTATTAAAGACCGTTTTCCGTCGCCAAACAACGACACGCACAACATGGATGTGGTGTTTTGCCGGAATGTGCTCATGTATTTTTCCGAAACCCAGCGCATTGAGGTGGTCGGCAGGCTCTGCGACTGCCTGAACGACGGCGGATGGTTCATCACCAGCCCCGGCGAAACCGCGTTTATTCAAGACGCGCGGCTCGAAACAGTATGCTTTGAAGGGGCCATTTTGCATCGAAAAGGCGCGCACAATGAAGACTCCCTGTGGCGGCGGGGGGTTGCCCCCGCCAAACAGACCGGACCTTCCAAGACTCAACCGGTTCCAGGCAACCCCCATGTGCCTGGATTCCCCCTTCCCCAACCTTCCAGCCCATTCCCATACCCCCCTTTGGACCGGGCCCGGGGAAGGGGGAACTTTCCGGAAACAGGCGCGCCGTCCGCGCCGGTGGTTAGCAAGCCTGTGGATGAGCCCCGCGCTGTCCCTGCAAAAACCAAGGGACAGGATTGCGGGGAGGGAGCCCGCAACCTTCTTGAGGAAGCCAGAAAATTTTACGCGAACGGCGCCTATAAGGAGGCTGTCGGGGCGCTTGAACAACGGTTCCGCGATGGGGCCTGGAATCATGGGGACATATCCGGCGACGAGGAGGCTCTTGCGCTTCTTACCCGGGCGCACGCCAATCTGGGACGGCTGGACGAGGCTGTGGAATGGTGCGGGCGTGCTGTCGGGCAGGACAAGTTCCACGCGGGCAAACGCTATCTTCTCGCGACCCTGTATGAGGAACTGGGGGAATTTGAGAAGTCGGCGCGCAGCCTTGGCCAGGCTCTGTATCTTGAGCCGGGGTTTGTTCTTGCCCATTTCTCCTTGGGAACTCTTTTACAGCGGCAAGGGCGGCTTAAAGAATCCAAGAAACATCTCAAAAACGCGCTGACCCTTCTTTCCGCGCTCGAGTCCAACGAGATTCTGCCGTATTCCGAAGGGCTGACAGCGGGCAGGCTTCTGGGAGTGGTAAGGGCCATGGTTAAAAAGGAGGCCGCGGCATGAGCAAGGGGACAACCACGGAACAGGCGCAACCCGCCCCCGAAGAGTCCAGGCTTGTCGGGATGCGGCAAAAGCTGGACGCCATCCAGGCCGCCATCACGAGGTCTTTGGATCAAACCCGGGAGGACAAGGCCCGGATTTTGAAGGAACGCGCCCGGGAAATGGCGCGGAAAGCAGAGGCCGCGGCCAAATCCGAAGCCACGCTTCAGGTTGTGGATTTCACCCTGGCGGACGAGCACCACGCCGTTGAGCTTGTCCATGTCCGGGAGGTGTATCCTTTGAGGAACCTGACCCCCCTGCCCTGCACGCCCTCTTTTGTCATGGGGGTTGTCAACATCCGAAGCCAAATAGTGTCGGTTGTTGACCTCAAGGTGTTCTTCGACCTTCCCGGAACCGGCCAGCAGGCCGGACAACAAATCATCATCCTTTCCAGCAAAGACATGGAATTCGGCATTGTCGCCGATTCCATCCTTGGAGTGCGCGGAATACCCGTTTCAACCATTCAGGCCACCCTCCCCACCCTGACCGGGCTTCGCGCGGGTTTTCTGCGCGGTGTCACAGGCGACAGGGTGGTTATCCTGGACGGCGCGAAAATCCTCGCGGCGCCCGACATTATCGTACACAGGGAAGCGGGAGCCCAGGCGCCATGAAGGAAGAAGAGCTTCTCCAAAAACTGCGCGCCGCGTTCCGCTCCGAGGCCGGGGAATGGGCGGCCAACATGTCCGCCAATCTCCTCATGCTGGAAAAGGCCAAGGACGCGGAGACCAGGGACGCGCGCTCCGAGGACATCCTCCGGGACGCCCACAGCCTGAAAGGCGCCGCGCGGGCGGCGAGCCTCAGGGACGCGGAGGCCCTGTGCCAGAAGCTCGAAGACGTGCTCACAGCGGCCCGGCGCGGAACCGTGGCTCTCACCACAGAACTTTTGGACGAGCTGCACTCCGCGGTTGGACTGCTGGAAAGCATCGCCCTGTCCGAGGCGATGGAGGGAGACGCGGAACACAAGGCCCTGGTCAGCGCGGCCCTTGCCAACCTTTCCGCGTGCCTTTCCCAAAGCCAGGACCAAACCCAGGCTCAAGGCCCGGCCTTAGAAAGCGGCCAGGCGCCGGAACCTGCAACGGATGCCTGGAAAGAAGCGCCAGCCGCCGCGCCGGACGGATTTGAGGAAAAGAGCCCAAAACGCGGGGTCAGCCCGGGCCAGGAAACCCCTTCCAAAACCCAGGCCGCGGACACCGTGCGCATCTCCACCGCCAAACTGGACCTTATCCTTCAAAAAGCGGAAGAACTGGTGAGCCTCAAGCTGGTGTCCAGCCAGCATGTGGCGAATCTCAAAGAAACCGCGTTTCTGCTGGATTTCTGGGAAAAAAAATGGGGACGCTTCGAAGAGGATCTCCGCAGTGTCCGCAAACAGGTTAAGAAGCTGGAACTGGACGCGAAACGCGGACGGGAGGCGGACCCGTACCACAGGCTTTTGGATTTCCTGGACTGGAACGCGGCCCATGTCCGGGAAATGGGCCTGTCCATCCGGGGGCGCGCCAAGGCATGGGAGCAGGACGACCGCTCCCTTGGCAGGTTTGTGGATGACCTCCTGGACGAGGTCAAGCGCGCCACCATGCTTCCCTTCCAGACCCTTTTCGACATGATGCCCCGGATGGTTCGGGATTTATCCCGCAAGCAGGGCAAGGACGTTGAAATTGTGATGACCGGCGGGGACATCGAGATAGACAGGCGCATCCTCGAGGAAATTAAAAACCCTATTATTCATCTGTTGCGGAATTCCGTGGACCATGGCATAGAGCCGCCGGAGATCCGCGCCGCCCAGGGCAAACCGAGGACAGCCACGATTCGGGTGACAGTGCGGCAGGAGGAGGGCGGTAAAATAGAGTTTGCGGTTTCCGATGACGGCGGCGGCATCCCTCTTGGCAAGGTCAAAGAGAAAGCGGTCCGCATGGGCCTGCTTTCCGCCAAGGAGGCGCAAACCCTTTCCGACGCCGAGGCGGTTTCCCTGATATTCCGCTCCGAGCTTTCCACAAGCCCCATCATCACGGAGATATCGGGACGCGGCCTTGGAATGGCCATCGTCCAGGAAAAGGCCGAGGCCCTGGGCGGGCTTATCCGGGTGGAGACAGGGGAAGGCAAAGGGACAACCATCCGCCTCGTGCTGCCGATAACCCTCGCGACATTCCGGGGTATCCTGGTCAAGGCGGGGGAAGGAACCTTTGTCGTGCCCGCCTCCCAGGTGGAGCGGGTGTGCCGGGTTGCTGAAACGGATGTGAAAACCGTTGAAAACCGGGCCACCATTCCCTTGGAGGACCGCGCGCTGCCCCTTGTGGACTTGTGCGGGGTTTTGGGAATGGGCCGCGCTGAAAAACCCGAAGGGGACAGCTTTACCGTCGTGGTGCTGGGCTCCGGGGAAAAACGTATCGCCTATCAGGTGGACGAGGTTCTCGCGGAGCAGGAAGTTGTGGTGAAAAGCCTGGGGAAACAGCTTTCCAGGGTTCCCAACATCGCGGGAGCCACAATTCTTGGCTCCGGAAAGGTGGTGCCTGTGCTCAATGTGGCGGACCTTGTGAAATCCTCCGAGTCCGCGGGCGGGCGCGCGACAGGTGTCCGCGCCCAGAAGGGCCGGGAAGGAACCGGCCCTGTCCGGCGCTCCATCCTTGTTGTGGAGGACTCCATCACAAGCCGCTTGCTTATCAAAAACATCCTCGAATCCGCGGGTTACGCGGTGAAGACGGCGGTGGACGGGAAGGAAGCCCTGGCGGTTCTCAAAACCGAAAATTTCAACGCGGTGATTTCCGATGTGGAAATGCCCCGCATGAACGGTTTTGATCTGATCCAGGCCATACGGGCCACCGGTGATCTGTCCGAGCTTCCCGTTGTGCTGGTGACGAGCCTGGACTCCCGGGAGGATATAGAGCGGGGCGTGGAGTCCGGGGCGAACGCCTATATTGTGAAAAGCAATTTTGATCAAAGCGACCTCCTGGAGGTTGTGGCGCGGCTGGTGTAGCCAAGAACGCGGGGGCCAACCTGGGACGGTGGAGGCGGGGCGATGATTAAGGTGATGATCGCGGATGATTCGGCAACCGTGCGGACCTACTTGTCCGAAATTCTGGGCGCCCAGAAGGATTTCCTTCTGGTGGGCGAGGCCAAGGACGGGGATGAGGCGGTGCAACTGGTGAAAAAGACATCCCCCGACGTGGTGGTGATGGATATCCAGATGCCCAGAATGAACGGTCTGGACGCCACGCGCAAAATAATGAAGGAGAACCCGGTTCCCATCATCATTCACAGCGCCCTTTTAGCCCAGGACCAGGTTGAAAAGACCTGCTGGGCCATGGAGGCGGGAGCGGTCTCCGCCCTGGAGAAGCCCGAAGGCCCGGGACACCCGAGATTTTCCATTATGGCCCGGAAACTGGTGGACACCATACGGGTCATGGCCGGGGTCAAGGTTGTGAGGCGGTGTTCCGCGTTTGCAAAAAAAGACGCGAGTTACGACGGGCCTGTGGACCCCGCGCCGGAAAAGACCGCGCCCGCGCCCGCGCCTGTCCGGACCGCCCTCAAACTGGTGGCCGTGGGAGCCTCGACAGGCGGACAGCCCGCCATCCGCGCCATTCTTTCCAATCTGTCTCCCCGGTTCAACCTGCCCTTGCTGGTTGTGCTGCACATCGGGGAAGGGTTTATCAAAGGAACGGCGGGCTGGATGGGGAAACTGACCCAGAGGCCGGTGGCGCTTGCGGAGCAAAACATGATGATTCAACCCGGGCATGTGTACTTTGCCCCGGACAACTTCCACATGGGCATCACGCCCAACGGCAGGATTCTGCTGAACGACGGCGCGCCCATGAACGGCATGCGCCCGTCTGTGAGCTTTTTGTTCCACTCGGTGGCCCGGGCTTATGGAAACCGGGCGGCAGGCGTCATTTTATCCGGAATGGGAAAGGACGGGGCAGAGGAACTCAAGCTTATGCGGGACAAGGGCGCGGTGACCATCGCCCAAAGCAAGGCCACAGCGACGGTGTTTGGAATGCCGGGAGAGGCGGTCCGCCTGGGAGCGGCGGCTCATACCATGGGACCGGAGGAGATCGCGCAGTTTCTGAATTCCCTTGGCACAGGCCAGTTGCCGCTTCAAGGCGCCAACGGGGCGGCGGCGAACCATCTGGCCTAAACCGGCAAAGCCGGAGAATTCAGAAGACAGGAGTTCGGAGTTGGAATACCAGGGAAAGCGCCCGGTTTTTTAAAAAGCGGGTCTCATTCCTTACAGCAGCCGCAGCGCGGCAAGGTTTTTGAGATAGCCTGGGGTTTCAACCCCAGGACCTTGGCTCAGACATTATCCACGCAAAAAACGTGGATAATCCGGATATGGAATCTAAACCGGCAAAGCCGGAGAATTTAGGAGTTAGAATAAAAAATCATCTTTTGTCATGTTTTTTAGTTATAAAATGGGCATTTTTCCTCATAGCAGCCGCAGTGCGGCAAGGTTTTTGAGATAGCCTGGGGTTTCAACCCCAGGACCATGGCTCAGACATTATCTACGCAAAAAACGCGGATAATCCGGATATGGAATCTAAACCGGCAAAGCCGGAGAATTTAGGAGTTAGAATAAAAAATCATCTTTTGTCGTGTTTTTTAGTTATAAAATGCGCCTTTTTCCTCATAGCAGCCGCGGTGCGGCAAGGTTTTTGAGATAGCCTGGGGTTTCAACCCCCGTGGCGGATGCCGCCCCTCATGGCAAATACTCCTCCCGCAACGGGCAGAACGCCTCGACCACCACGGAATCCTCGGCCACCTCCACCCCGTGGACCACTCCGCCGGGGATGCACCACGCGGCTCCGGGAAGCGCCTCGAAACGCTCCTCCCCAATGGTGAACGTCATCTTGCCCGATATCATATAGCCTGTCTGCTCGTGGGGATGGGAATGCATGGGCAAAACAGTCCCCTTGGCCAGCAAAAACTCCGACAAGAGGGACTTCTCCCCCCAGGCCACCGTCCGCATCCGGACCCCGGGCAGCATGTCCCGGTATCCCCTCTCTCCCTGGCATGTAAACATCACGCTCCCTTTCCGTAACCGGCGGTTTCCGCCGCCCTGTCAGGCTCCCGGCCGGGCCGCGCGCGGAGGCGCGGGCCTGGCCCTCTTTGCCGACAAAATAGGCGCGTTGAACACCAGGGCCGAGAAATCATTGTGCCGCTCAATCTCCAGTTTAAGCGCCTTTTGGTCAAAATCAAAATACCGGGAGATGACCTCGATGAGATCGTGCTGCAAATCCTGGAGAATGTTTTCAGAGACCTCCAGCTTGTCGTAGATGAGGGCGAACTGGAGGCGCTTTTTGGCCACATCCTTGCTGTCGGGCTTCCCGGCGAGTTTTTTGAACCACTGGTTGAACATGGAACCCCCCTTGCGGGCCGTTGCCCCTACCTGCGGGTGAACCCGATTTTTTCCCAAAAGCCCTTTTGGGCGCGCGGGACCTCGACGGGAAGGTCCGCGTGGCCGTTGAGGCGCAGGGCCACGCGGCGGAAGGCGTCTCCCGCCTTGGAGCCTTTCTGCATCACAAGGGGCTGGCCGGTGTTGGTGGACACCACCACCTGGTCGTCCATGGGAATCAGGCCCAAAAGCTCCACAGACAGAACCTCCACAACATCCGAGTGGCTCAGCATGTCGCCCCGCTCCACCATTTCCGGAACAATCCGGTTGACGACCAGCCAGGGAGTGATGCCCTTGGAGTACAAGAGCCCGATTACCCTGTCCGCGTCCCGCACCGAGCTCACTTCCGGGATGCAGACCACCACGGCGTAGTCCGCGGCGGCCACCGCGTTCTCGAAGCCCCGCTCGATGCCCGCCGGGCAGTCCATGAGGACAAAGTCGAACTCCTGCTTGAGTTCCTTGGCGAGTTCCCGCATCTGGTCCGGGCTGACAGCGTCCTTGTTGTCGCTTTGGGACGCGGGAATGAGGTAGAGGTTGTCAATGCGGCGGTCCTTGATGGCGGCCTGGCGAAGGCGGCATTTGCCATGCACCACGTCCACGATGGTGAACACGATGCGGTTTTCAAGGCCCATCACCACGTCGAGGTTGCGAAGCCCGATGTCCATGTCCACCACCGCCACCTTCTTGCCTTCGAGGGCAAGGGCGGCGCCTATGGACGCCGTGGCCGTGGTCTTGCCGACCCCGCCTTTTCCTGAAGTGACGACGACGATTTTTCCTTCCAAGGCTTTGCTCCATGGGGACTGGGGGTTGGGACCGGGAATCCCGCAACCGCCGGTAAAAGCGGCGTTTGCCAAACCATATCTTGTGTATGGGGGGTATGATATCACTAAAATGGAAGGAGGCAAGGGGTTTTTACGGGCCGCCCTGGAGCGCCTGTCTATCCCCGTTTTCTTGCCCGGGCCAGCTCCCTGTCCTCCTCCTTTTTCCGGATGGACTCGCGCTTGTCGTACTTGCGCTTGCCCCGGGCCAACGCCAACAACACTTTGGCCCGCCCCTCCACAAAGTAGAGTTCCAAAGGCACCAGGGAATACCCTTTTTCACGGATTTTGCCGATGAGTTTCCGGATTTCGCTGGAATGGAAAAGAAGTTTGCGCGGACGCAATGGCTCGTGGTTGTTGAGGTTGGCAAAAGGATATTCCCCGATATGGGCCTGCACCAGCCAGACCTCGCCGTTTTTGATTTTGGCGTAGGAATCCTTGAGGTTGGCCCGGCCCATGCGGAGCGACTTGACCTCGGAGCCCAACAGCACGAGCCCTGCCTCCATCTGGTCGTCTATCTGGAAATCATGGCGCGCTTTTCTGTTTTGCGCCACAACCTTTTTTTCCTTTTTTGTCTGCATGCCGCGTCCCCGGCCACCTGTTGGTGAAGGCCCTTTTTAGGGTTTCACGTTTCCGTCTCCGTTGTCCGGTCCGCCGTTGCCGCCGTTGGGAAAAACCCGCTCCAACACGTCCCCCAGCGCTTCTTTGATGTATCTTTGAATTTCAAAAGAGGTTTTCAGGCGGAGAATGTCCTGGGCGATGGCCTCGCATCCTGGCAGGTCCATTTCCCGGACCATGCTTTTAACCACCGGAATCATCTGGGGGTTCATGCTGAGGTCAAAATATCCAAGTCCAAGAAGGAGCGGCACGCACTGGGGGTCTCCGGCCATTTCCCCGCACATGGCAAGTCCGATTCCCGCGGCCTTGCCCGCGTCCGCCACGTTTTTGAGCAGACGCGCCACAGCGGGATGCAGATGCTGGAAAAGATGGGCGACCTCCTGGTCGTTTCTGTCCACGGCCAGGGTGTACTGAACAAGGTCGTTGGTGCCTAGGGAGAAAAACCGCACCCGCTCGGCGAAGAGGTCCGCCAAAACCGCCGCGGAGGGCACCTCCACCATGATGCCTGTTTCAATTTGGGCGTTGTAAGGGATATTTTCCTTGGACAGCCGTTCCTGGACCTCCAAGGAAACGCGGTCAATCTGGTCCAGTTCCTCCAGCCCGGAAATCATGGGATACAGTATCCGCGCGTTGCCGTGGACCGCGGCCCGGTAGATGGCGGCAAGCTGGGTCTTGAGGATTTCCGGCTCCATCAGGCACAGCCGGATGGCGCGCAGCCCCAGCGCGGGATTTTCAGCGCCCGACGCGCGGATGCCATGGGCGACCTTGTCGCCCCCAAGGTCAAGGGTCCGGATGGTGACGGGCATGGGAGCTATAAGTTCCAGAATCTGTTTGTAATTGTCGTAGAGCTCTTCCTCCGTCGGCAGGCTGTCCCGGCGCATGTACAGAAACTCGGTGCGGTACAGCCCGATTCCGTCCCCGCCCCGGTCCATGACCTGCACCACGTCTTCCAGCACCTCGATGTTGCCCTTTATCGAGACGGCGAGCCCGTCCCGGGTCAGGGCCGGAAGCCGCCCCTCCCTCGCCATGCGGGCCTGGGCCGCCTCGAAGCGGTGTTTGAGCAGGCCGTAGCGCTCAAGGGTTTCCTCCCTTGGATTGAGGATGAGAAGCCCCCGGGTGCCGTCCAGGATGAGGAGGTCGTCGTCCCGCACAAGGCGTGTGGCCTCGCCAAGGCCCATCACCGCGGGCACCTGGAGGGTTCTGGCGATGATGGTGGTATGGGAGGCGCGTCCGCCCCGGTCCAGGGCGATTCCCATCACATGGTCTAACTGGAGCTGGCTGGTTTCCGCCGGGGAGAGATCGCCCGCGACCAAAATGGAGCGCTTGGCGATGCCGCCGAGGCGCTCGTTTTCAGCGCCCAGAAGCGCGCGCAGAACCATTTCCTGCACATGGCCCACGTCCGCGGCCCTTTCGCGCAGGTACTCGTCCTCGATTTTGGAGAAGACCCGGGTGATCTGGTCCACGGTTTTTTTAAGCGCCCACTCCACGTTGACGCGCTCGGCGAGGATGGTTTCAATAATTTTGCCGTAAAAGGATTTGTCCCTCAGAAGGGCGCTGTGGGCCTCGAAGATGTAGGTCTGGGCGCGCAGCTCTTCAGGGGCCTGTTTGACAAGGCGCACAAGCTCCATCTCGGCCCGTTTGACGGCCTGTTTGAAACGGTTGACCTCTCCCTGGACCTGTTCCTGGGCAAGGGAGTATTTGCGGACCGCTCCGGAAAGCCCCCGGTCGAGAAGGTGGGCCTGGCCGACACAGATACCCGGGGAGCCCGGGATGCCCCGGAGGAGGGTTTCCTCTTTGGCCGCGCCCCGTCCCTGGCCTTTAATTGCTGTGTTACTGTTCTCCAAAACCGTTTTCCACAAGGGCCGCGATTTCGAGCAGGACCGGCTCGTCCGAGTTTTTTTTGATATGCACGGTAATACTGTCACCCTTGCCCGCGGCAAGGGTGAGGATGTCGAGGACGCTTGCGGCGTCCACCTCCTGCCCCCTGGCGCGGATGAGCACAGGTCCTTCGGCGCGTTTGGCCGCCTCCGCGACGAGAACGGCGCATCTGGCGTGGAGTCCCAGGGTATTGATGATTGTAAGGCGCCGCTCCAAGGGCATTGCCGGGGGATTGCCGGGCATGGACGTTGAACTCCCGGAAAGGTGGATTAGCCTTGCCTAAAGCAAACCAATGTAGCACAGGGTCTGCTCACTGTCAAACAACTTTTCAGGCGGTTTGGCCGTTTCAGCCCTTGGCGGCCACTGTTTTTCCTTGACAGGAAACCGTCCGCGTCTTTAGGGTAAAAAAGACAAACGGAAACAGCGCACCCGCATGGAGCACTGCATATGGAACAGGACGGCGCCGCCCCGGCCGGGGAACAAGGACGCGCGGACAAGGGGATACCCCGGCGCTCCCGGCCATCGTGGGACGACTATTTCATGGAAATCGCCCGTCTTGTGGGGCGCAGGAGCACCTGCCTGCGCCGGGAGGTGGGAGCGGTGCTTGTCAAAAACCGCCGCATCCTTGCCACAGGATATAACGGCGCCCCCACGGGCCTTGCCCACTGCCTGGACATCGGCTGCCTCCGGGAGGAGCTTGGCGTGCCCTCCGGGGAGCGGCATGAGCTGTGCCGGGGCCTCCACGCCGAGCAGAACGCCATCATCCAGGCAAGCTACCACGGAGTCTCCATCGCCGGGGCAACCCTCTACTGCACCACCATGCCCTGCCTCATCTGCGCCAAAATGCTCATCAACGCGGGGGTCGCCAGCATCCACTACTGCTCGGGCTATGGCGGCCGTCTTGCTTCGGAAATGCTCGCAAGCGCAAGAATCGAACTGGTCCGGCACGCTCCGGCGGGGCAAGGGGAGACGCCATGAAATGTCCGTATTGCGGTGACGTGAACAACAAGGTGATAGACTCCAGGCTGGGCAAGGAGGGCGATGCCATACGCAGGCGGCGCGAATGCCTGGGATGCGCCCGGCGCTTTACAACCTACGAGACTGTCGAGGACATGCCCCTTGTCATCGTGAAAAAGGACGGAAGGCGGGAGCCTTTCTCGCGGGAAAAGGTGCGCGCCGGAATGCTCAGGGCCTGCGAAAAACGCACCGTGAGCATGCATGACATCGAAGAGTACATCGAGCAGTTGGAGCGCGACCTTCGGGAGACCGGGGAAAAGGAGATTCCCTCCCGGGAGGTGGGCGAGCGGGTCATGGCGAAGCTGCACCATCTGGACGACGTGGCCTATGTGCGGTTTGCCTCGGTGTACCGGGAGTTCAAGGACGTGAACGATTTTATAACCGAGCTCAAGCGTATGCTGGACCACGGCCAGGCGCCCAAGAGCGAGCAGGGGGGAAGGAAAACGGATTTTCTGTGAATCCGCGCGCCGACAACGCGGTTGCCGTGATACTGCGCGCTAAATTGCTGGTAGTGTTCCTTTGACTGCTTGATGTCAAAGACCGGCATAGCCGGTGGCTTGAAAAGATCGTGAACCGCTCAAAGCGGTTAAAAACCATGAGCCACCTGAAGGTGGCTATTCGAACAACTTCCGTTGCCT
>JAGVGH010000025.1 GCA_020057225.1 Desulfobacterales bacterium
GCGGGTTCACCCGACAATTTTATCCCCTGCAATCGGAACAGTATTCTGACAAACGCCATAATCCCGGCCCTTTTCCATTGTGCCCTTGGCCCGCGTAAGAATCAATGACAAATTTGTAAGAAACTTGGGTTCAACTGTTTTCAGCCCTAAAAACGCGCGCGGCGGCGCGCCTTTTAAAGACGCGCCGCCGCCGGTCAGACCACTGCCTTGCAACCAGGGGCAACCCCCGGGTTATTCCTTTTTCGGTTCCTCCGCTTTCGGTTCCTCCGCTTTCGGCTCCTCCGCTTTCGGCTCCTCCGCGCACACAATCCTGGGATCGGCCATTTGCTTCAGCATCGCGTGCCGCTCCTTAAACTCCTCTTTGAGCTTGGCCGTGAGCACCTTGGACTCCTGGGGGAAGCTCTTGGCCAGAGAGGCGTAGCGCACTTCTCCCTTGAGGAAGGCGTCCAGATCGCCCTTGGGGTCCTTGGAATCGAGGATGAAGGGGTTTTTCCCTTCCGCGGCCAGGAGCGGGTTGTACCGGAAAAGCGGCCAGTAGCCGCATTCCACCGCGAGCCGCGCCTCTTCCTGGCTCTTGCCCATGCCTGCCCGGATGCCGTGGTTGATGCACGGGGCGTAGCAAATCACCAGAGAAGGCCCGGGATAGGCCTCGGCCTCGGTAAAGGCTTTCAGCACCTGCTGCTTGTTTGCTCCCATGGACACGCTGGCAACATATACATATCCGTAGGTCATGGCCATGCGCGCAAGGTCTTTTTTCCGGGTTTTCTTGCCGCTCGCCGCGAATTTGGCCACAGAGCCGGTGGGCGTGGCCTTGGAGCTCTGCCCGCCGGTGTTGGAATACACCTCGGTGTCCAAAACCAGAATGTTCACATCCTCGCCCGAGGCCAGCACGTGGTCGAGTCCGCCAAAGCCGATGTCATAGGCCCAGCCGTCACCGCCAAAGGCCCAGACCGAAGGCTTGGTGAAGATGTCCTCCATGTCCATGATTTCCGACAACAGGGCGTCATTGCCCGGCTCCTGGTAGAGAAGCCCGCGCATCTTCTCCCCGGCCTCCCGGCTCGCCTGGGCGTTGTCCTTGCCCGCCAGCCATGCGGCCATGGCCTCGTCCAGCTCCGGGGAAACCCCCGCCTTCCGCGCCTGCTCCAACAGCCCCGCAAGCCGCTTTCTCCGGGCCGAAACACCCTGGAGAATTCCATAGCCGAATTCCGCGGCGTCTTCGAACAGCGAGTTGCCCCAGGCCGGGCCTTGGCCCATGCGGTTGACGCAGTAAGGCATGGAGGGCGCGGAGGCGCCCCAGATGGAGGAGCAGCCTGTGGCGTTGGCAATGATCATGCGCTCGCCGAAAAGCTGGGTGAGGAGCTTGACATAGGGAGTCTCGCCGCAGCCCGCGCACGCGCCGGAGAACTCCAGAAGAGGCTGCTGGAACTGGCTGCCCTTGACGCTGTCCCGGGACATGAGGGTGTCTTTGACCGGCACGGCAAGGGAGAACCGGTGGTTTGGAATTTCCCTTCCGGACTGGGTCTCGTAGGGCCGCATGACCAGGGCTTTTTTCTTGGAGGGGCAGATATCGGCGCAGTTGCCGCAGCCGTAGCAGTCCAGAGTGTTGACCTGGATGCGGAACCTGTGGCCGGAAAGCTCCTTGCCCTTGGCCTCGACCGTGGTGAAGGTTTCCGGGGCCTCGCCCGCCTCGTCGTCGCTCAAAAGCACGGGACGGATTGCCGCGTGGGGACAGACGAACGCGCACTGGTTGCACTGGATGCAGTTTTCAGGAATCCATTCCGGCGCCTCGATGGCCACGCCGCGTTTTTCGTACTGGCTGGTGCCCAGGGGGAAGACGCCGTCCGGGGTAAAGGCGGAGACCGGCAGGGTGTCGCCTTTTTGGGCCAGCATGGGCCGCATGACGTTTTTTACAAAATCGGGCTCGTCCCCGCTGTCGGCGGCGGCCTCGTCCCCGGCCTTGGCCCAGGCCTCCGGCACTTGGACCTCCACCAGCGCGGCCACAGCCTTGTCCACAGCCTGGTGGTTCATCCGCACGATGTCCTCGCCCTTTTTGCCGTAGGTCTTGACAATCTCCTCTTTCAGGTGGCTTATGGCCTCTTCCACGGGCAGCACATTGGCGAGCTTGAAGAAGGCGGTCTGCATAATCATGTTGATGCGTCCGCCAAGGCCCGCCTCCTGGGCGATTTTCACCGCGTCAATGGTGTAGAACCTGATGCCTTTTTGGGCGATGGTCCGGCGCATTTCCGCGGGCAGCTCGTGTTCCATGTCCGCGAGGGTCCAGGGGGTGTTGAGCACAAAGGCGCCGCCCTCTTTGATGCCTTCCAGCACATCATACAGCCGCACGTAGTTGTCTTTATGCACGGCCACGTAGTCCGGCCGCTGGATGAGGTAGGTGGACTGGATGGGAGACTTGCCGAAACGCAGGTGGCTGATGGTGATGCCGCCGGATTTCTTCGAGTCGTAGGCGAAATAGCCCTGGGCGTAGAGGCCGGTGTCGTCGCCGATGATCTTGATGGCGCTCTTGTTGGCGCCCACGGTGCCGTCCGCGCCCAGGCCGTAGAATTTGCACTGGATGGTTCCCGGTGGCGCGGCGTCGTAGTTTTCCGGCACTTCCAGAGAGGTGTGGCTCACGTCGTCGGTGATGCCCACCGTGAAGTGGTTTTTCGGCTGGGTGGAGCGCAGATTGTCAAAGACAGCCTTGGCCATGGCCGGGGTGAACTCTTTGGAGGAGAGCCCGTAGCGTCCGCCCGCGATGGCAGGCATGTCGCCGTGCTCCATGAAGACCGTGCAGATGTCCTGGTACAGGGGCTCGCCCAGGGCGCCCGGCTCCTTCGAGCGGTCCAGCACGGCAATGCTCTGGACCGTTGCGGGAAGCGCCCGCAGGAAGTGCCCGGCGGAGAAGGGCCGGTAGAGCCGGACCTTGATGAGTCCCACGCGCCCGCCTTCCTTGAGCAGGCGGGCGACCACCTCCTCGATGGTTTCGCAGGCCGAGCCCATGGCGATGATGACGCGCTCGGCCTCGGGGTGTCCCACGTAATCAAAGAGGTTGTAGGGACGGCCGAACATGTTGCCGACTTTGCGCATGTTGGCCAGAACGATCTCGGGCACTTCCTCGTAGAAGGGGTTCTGGGCCTCGCGGTTTTGGAAGTAGATGTCCGGGTTTTGCGCGGTGCCGCGAACATGGGGATGCTCGGGGTTCATGGCCCTTTGGCGGAACTCCTCGACGGCGGCCATGTTGACCAGTTTTTTGATGTCCGCGTAATCGGGAAGGGCGACCTTTTGGATTTCGTGGGAGGTGCGGAACCCGTCGAAGAAGTGGAGATGCGGCACCGAGGCGTCAAGAGCCGAGAGATGGGCGACGATGCCGAGGTCGAGAACCTCCTGGACAGAGCCGGAGGCGAGGAGCGCCCATCCTGTTTGGCGGACGGCCATGATGTCGGACTGGTCGCCGAAGATGGAGAGGGCGTGGGCGGCGATGGCGCGGGCTGTAACATGGAAGACGCCGGGGAGGAGTTCGCCGGCGATTTTGTACATGTTGGGGATCATGAGAAGGAGGCCCTGGGAGGCAGTGAAGGTGGTGGTGAGGGCGCCCGCGGCGAGGGAGCCGTGGACGGCGGCGGCGGCGCCGGCCTCGGACTGCATTTCGCGGATGAGGAGGGAGTCGCCGAAGATGTTTTTGCGGCCCTGGGCGGCCCATTCCTCGGCGGTTTCGCCGATGGGAGAGGAGGGGGTGATGGGATAGATGGCCGCCACCTCGCTCATGGCGTAGGCCACGTGGGCCGCGGCGGTGTTTCCGTCGAGGGTTTTCATTTTTTGGTGTGCCATTCTCAGGGTCTCCTTGTGAAATTTATTACAAATCTGTTTCCCGGTTGCAGGGGGAGCGTAGGATACACAAGGGGGGCGGGTTTGTAAAGGAGGGCGCGGCAATTTCCCGCGCGGGCGGGGGAAATTGCCCCGCAGGGGGAGGGCATCGCTGCAAACACCAGCGGGAGTCTCCAGAGAGCTTGGATGCCGACGAATCCTCTCAAACCTCTGAGCGAGCGGCTTTTATGCCAAGTGCAGCAAATATCGCCAATTCAATCTGCCGCCCGCATACCGCTATGCGCCATTCAAGGGCACCGTCACAGAAATACCGGTTACCGGCAAAATTTTCGATACCTGGGTATGCAGTTGGCTCAAGCCCCGTCACATCTTATGGTCCTTGTATTCCCAGGTAGTCGAAGTCCTCGCTTTCAGGGCGTGCCGCCGGAGCCTTTAACGCGGACCATGGCCCACAACACTGCATATTGTGGTCACTTGAGTCAAGCGCATCCCCCAGATTTTCTATTTCGCCCGGAGGGCTGGCTTTCCCGCATAATAAGTTTGCGCATCCGTCTCATCACCAAAACGGATTGCCTCGTTAAGAAGGCCGTTGTCATGGGGCACCTCATCTTCATCTTCTTGATTTTCTCCATAGAATTTCCGAAAGCATTTGCCAGTGGCGTGTTCCCATCTGAACATGACATTTTCATAGTCATAGTCAATGAACACGTCCCCCATGCGAAAGCGCTTATTCGCTATGCCCATTATTCCCTCATTTTCCTTCGGATAAGATCATAGTACTCCCGGCTCTCCTCTTCGATCACCTCTCGGCGTGGATTACCGATTTCCAACGACCTGTATTCTTCATACAGCACGTGCCCCCTCCCGCCAGGCACACCGGCCTTCTCCGCTATCCGGGAATACTCTTCCTGGCCCAATATTCCTATCGCGTCTATTGGTTTTTCTTTCGCGAAAATCATTTCCGGCGTGTTGATCTGTATTTCCGCGGGGATACCTGCCTTGGTCTGAACAACCGCGTTTGTCCCGCTATATCCCAGAGGATCGGTTTCAGGTTTTATTATCTTGGGCTTTGTTTCCGGCATTTTTTTCTGAAATAGTAAAATCGCATCCTCATATTTATCGCGCGGAACAACAATTGTGTTGCGCGCAACATCTTTAAGTTGTGTGGCGTCTCCTTTATAGTCTTTCAGTACTTTTTCCATCGCGCGCCCGCGTCCTTTTAGCTTGGGCTTTGAAACCTTGCCCCCCAGTTCCTTCGCGATTCCGTCGGAAATATCGTTTATCTCTGCCTTGGCGGCCGGAGCCCTTGCGTAAATCTCGTCAAGCTGCTGCTCGACCGCAAGATTCCCTGATACCGGCCCCTTGACCGGGGAAGACACGGCTTCCGGTTTATCTGCCAAACTCTGGGGATTCTTGCCCGCCTCCTCTAACGGACACTTCTTTACCGCTGACACCGGCTCATCAGGAGCCGCCTTTGCGGGATTCTTAAGGGCCTGCCGCGCCTTTCCCGCGGCTGTCGCGGCGTCCTCCGCGTGGTCCGCCGCTTTGACGGCATCCGCCGCCGCGTCCGCCGCTTTGACAGCCCTCGCCGCGTCTCCCGCCTTGTCCACAGCCTTCGCCGCCTCCGCGGCCTTTGCGGCCTTGCCGGCCTTGGAGACGGGAATAGCCAGCGAGCCCAGTTCAAAGCCTGCCGCGCCCGTCAACTCCCCCCAGAATTCAGCGGAGCGCCCTTCCTCCTCCGCCTTTTTCTTTGCCGCGTCAAACGCGGAATAAGCGGAATTGGCAACCGCGCGCGCGTCCTTAAACGGTTTCGCCGGATCCTGCCATGTTGCCGCCCCATACTCCTTGACGGCATTGGCGGCTTTCTTGGCGGTTTCCCACGCCTCCGCCCGGGCCTCTGAACTGGCCGCAAGCGCATAACCGCCCTTGGCAAGGGAAGCCAGCCCTTCAACCGTGCCAGCGGCGGCTTTGTAGGCTCCCTTTCCGAACGACGTTGCGAAGTTCCACACTTTGCCCGCCAAATCACCACCTCAAACCCATCTGGCTATCCGGTTTGCGTCGGGCCTTTCCGCCGCTGACGCGCCTCATCATACAAACCGCCCGAAATCCAGAGCGATCCGGTACTTCAGCATCGCCACCATCTCACGCGGCACGCGATTATTATTAAAAACATCGCGCAGCCATGGATATGTTTCAGGGTTTAAAAACTTTCTCCCATACGACATTCTGCATGCTATTAAAGTTATTACGGAATCCTTTATGGATAACAAATTATAACTCTTAGAAATATCATAAAACTCTTCTGCAATGCTTAAAGGATTTATCAAATCTGAATAGTCCCAAAGCACAACAGGAATGGCGGCGGCTGTCTGCTCAATCATGTCGGTGTCTATCATGTCGGGAGAGATATATAGCGGCAAATCCTCGGAATTTGCTTCAGCCAACTCCCATGCTTCATCAGGAACTCTTTCATCCAATGTTTTAACAATGCGATCAACACCAAGCCATTCAAGTTGCAACGCTCTCTTAAAATGATACCCTTCATCAAAATTGGGAGCTATAGCCAGCATCAGTTCTGCGAAAATGGAAAGGGATGACTGCCAAGTAATACCCCATTTCTTTGCTCTTCCAAGCATATTTGAAATGATAACTTCCTGAATATTTTCTGGAAATCTCGGCAAAACATGTGGATATCTTTCCGTGAGAGCTATTCTAAGCTCCGTTGAAAAATTTTTTTCAGCTTCTTCTTGAAATGTTTGAAACTGAACCGGCCTTATTATCGGCATATTACATTCCTGCCTTTGGATCGTTGAGCTTCATTCTTTTAAAGCTCAGTTTATAGAGGTAATTGCAAAATGAGCGCAGGTTGGGTGGTTCCGGGCCGCAAGGCCCGGGTTCACCCAACATTTCTAAATGATTCCTATCTGTTGGGTGAACCTGCCCTTCGGGCGGAACCACCCGGCCTA
>JAGVGH010000107.1 GCA_020057225.1 Desulfobacterales bacterium
GGCCTTGGCCTCGGCAATGGTGAGGTCCGGAGCCGGAGCCAGGGCGGCCAAGTCAACCTGGGCCTCGGGCAACAGCTTCTTCACAGCGGCAAGACCCTTGGCCGCGCCGCCGTCCGCCAAAAGACCGATGAACGCCTTAAGCATCCGGACGCTTTCAGGATGGCGCACGATGAGAATGTCGGAACCCGCGAGCAAATAGGCCACGCCGCCCACCACTTCCATCATGATCGCCCGCCGCTCCGGGTCGCCCAGAGTGGGAGCGCCGGCCACATCCTGCTTGGCTTCCTTGCACTTCCAAATCTCGTTGCCAAGGTTGTTGATAATGGGGTTCTGGAGCTTGTCGTCGCCCTGGGTAAGGGCCGCCATCTCCAGCCGCTCCATAACCGAATAGGAATACTCCAGGCCGTAGCCCAGGCCGCCTGTCGTGGGGTCAACCACCACATTGGCCAGAGAAACACCCAGGTTCTCAAGCAGAATGTTGCACTGCTTGGCAAGGTTGACATCAATGGGCGAAGAGGCGACCACGCTCTGGCCGAAACCCATGGCAGCCGCGCCAATGCCCTTATGGTTCTTGTCTTCCACCGGGCCGATGGTCAGGTTGAGTCCCTGGCACACTTCGGCAACCCGCTTCAGGACTTCCTCATCCTTTTTCACATTGGCCACGCCCCAGACCACCAGGGGCACCGTCACCGCCTCGGCCACCTTTTTCACCAACGCGGCCGTCTCGTCCGCCCCGGCGTTCTTTCCGTTGGGATCCGTGCTCTTGAGCTGAAGCACAATAAGCTCCGCCCCGTACCCGGAAACACACTTCTTCGCCCAGGCCACCGGGTCTTTCACCACGTCTTTGAAGGGGGCAATGGCGGCCTCCGCCCAGTCGTCCGGCTCCATGTCCCAGACTTCCATGGCGATTTTGGGCTTGTTGGGCATCTTCCCCTCAAACAAATAGAAGGGATAGCCGGTCTCGCCCCCGACCGTCACCGCGGCCGCGCCCTTTCCGAGCGTGACCGTTTTAATGGTTCCACTGTACGTTTCCTTGTGAGGTTCAAATGCCATGGCATCCTCCTTGAATGCGGTTACAGGTTGACCCTTTTCCGGTATGCCAAGCTCTTGGCGCCTATCGTTCGCCCCTCAGGGGCGTTGGTTCCAGGACAAGGAAGGCGCGTCACCCCCCGCCAAAACCTGGTTGGCTATACCAGTTTTGGCAATTATGTCAACGAAAAACGGCCCTTGGAAAAGGCCGCCCCGTCCACTTTTTTCCCGCGGTTGTCCTTTTTTTACGCAAGCCGCCGCTCCCGTTTCGCTTAACCGTGTTTAAAAACTCACAATCTTTTAAAACCTACTTATTCCGTATAGTTATCAACACCTGCGAAAATCGCCGCCACATCTTTCCGCAGATTTGCAAGCTCCCTTTCCCCAATCGCCTCCAAACCCGCCGCATCCGGATCCAAAACCCCGTCCGTCCGGTGTCCTGTCAAAGTCAATGGCCCGAACTCCCGAACCTCCCGGGCCAGCCTTAGCACGTCTTCCTTTGAAAGAATTCCAGGAGCCACCGTGCAGGAGAGCGTAAAAGGAAGACCGCTTTCCTTTAGCGCGGCAAGGCTCTCCCTAATGATTTCCACCGGCACGTAAACCCCGGCGGCCCGCTCCCAGGACTCTTCGTCCAAGGGCGCCTTGAGGCTCAAAACAACGTGGCTTGCAAGCCCCCGCGCGCCAAGGAGCCGCAGCATGTCCGGCTGGGTCCCGTTGGTTTCAAGGATAATTTGTTTACCTGTTTCCTTGAGCGCCAAAAGCAGCAGAGGCAGGGCGCGGTGCATGGAGGGTTCCCCGCCCGTCACCACAACCGTGTCCGCGGGGGAGGCAAAAAGCCCCTCTTTCACCTGGGAGATGGACCAGGCGGGAAGGCGGCCCGGGGCGAGCACCAAAGCGCGGGCGTCGCACCACGGGCAGCGCAGGTTGCAGTAGGCAAGCTCCACCACGGCGGCGGGGCGCCCCTGCCAGCGGTCCGGCGCCACCGCGTGAAATCCCCGGACAGGCGGCTCGCGCAACGGGTCTGTCATGCTTCGAGCTTCTTTTTCAAAAGCCCGTTCACCACCTTGGGATTGGCCTTGCCCTTGGTTTTGCGCATGGTCTCGCCCACGAAAAAGCCCATGAGCTTGGTTTTGCCGCCCTTGTAGGCGGCCACTTCGTCCGGGCCCGCGGCCAGCACCTCGTCCACGGCCTGCTCGATGAGAGCCTCGTCGCTCACCTGGACCAGACCCTCGGCCTCGACAATCTCCCTGGGCGGCCTGCCTGTGGCGGCCATTTTCTCAAGGACTGTCTTGGCCGTGTTGCCGCTCACCGTGCCGTCCTCGACCAGCCCCACAAGGGCGGCCAGACGCTCCGGAGGCACCGGGGAAGCGTCCACGGAAAGGTTTTTCGCGTTAAGAAGGGCAAGAAGGGCACCCGTTATCTGGTTGCAGACAGGCCGGGGCTTGTTATAGACACTGAGGGCCTCCTCGAAATACCGCGCCAGGGCATGGTCGGCGGTGAGCACCCCGGCGTCCTCCTGGGAAAGGCCCAGTTCCGCCACATAGCGCGCCCGCTTGGCCTGGGGAAGCTCGGGAAGGCCGGCCCGGATTTCCTCGACCCAGGCAGGGTCGAGCACCAGGGGCAGAAGGTCCGGGTCCGGGAAATACCGGTAGTCGCGGGCCTCCTCCTTGCCGCGCATGGAAAAGGTTTTGCCGAGGTCCGCGTCCCACAGCCGGGTTTCCTGAATCACTGTCCCGCCGTCCTCAATCAGTTCCACCTGCCGCCGTATCTCATGGGCAATGGCCCGCTCGACATTTTTAAAGGAGTTCATGTTTTTGACCTCGGCCCGGACGCCGAACTCCTTTTGACCAAGGGGCCGCACGCTCACGTTGGCGTCGCAGCGGAAACCGCCTTCCTCCATGTTGCCGTCGCAGATGTCGAGATACCTGAGGATGGCGTGGATTCCGCGCAGGTAGGCGCCCGCCTCCTCGGGCGCGCGCATGTCCGGCTCGCTCACGATTTCGATCAAAGGCGTGCCCGCGCGGTTCAGGTCCACCCGGGAGACGGGCCTGTGCGGGTCATGCACGAGCTTGCCCGCGTCCTCTTCCATGTGGATGCGGGTGATGCCCACCCGTTTGGCCGCGCCGTTCGCCTCGATGTCCAGCCATCCGTGCTCCGCCACAGGAGCCTCGTACTGGGATATCTGGTAGCCCTTGGGCAGGTCCGGGTAGAAGTAGTTCTTGCGGGCGAACCGGCTTTCAAGATTGACGCGGCAGTTGGTGGCAAGGGCCATGCGCACGGCGTAGAGGACGGCTTTTTCGTTAAGCACCGGGAGAGAGCCGGGCATTCCAAGACACACGGGGCAGGTGTGGGTGTTGGGAGGCGCGCCAAAGGAGGCGGAGCACCCGCAAAAGATTTTTGAGGCGGTTTTGAGCTGTGCGTGGACTTCCAGGCCGATGACAGCTTCGTAGCGCATGTGCCGCTCCGGGGAAAGAATAGGGTGTTTGACGCCAAAGGGCCGCGCGGCCCAAAGCGTGTATTTTGCCTTGAAGCAGGGGGGGCAAGTCAAGATGAAAGTTGCGGCGCCGTCTAAGCCTCTGTGTTATTGGGCTTCTTTTTTCCCTGCCGCGTTGTGCCTGTAAAAAATGACGGAGACCTCTTCCATGGTCACCAGGCCCTCGGAGACCAGCCCGTCCAGTTCCGGAAGAAAGGCCTCCAGCTTTTCCCGGGTGTCCACGATTTCCACCACCACCGGCATGTCCTCGGAAATACGCAGAATGCGGGAGGTGTGGACCCGGCTGTTGGCCCCGTATCCCAAAAACCCGCGGATGGCGGTGGCGCCCGCAAGACCGCGCTTTCGGGCCAGCTCCACAAGCAGCTCGTACAGGGGTTTTCCCCCGTGTTTGTCGGTCTCGCCGATGAAGACGCGCAACAGGCAGGCCCGGGACGGAAGTTTCATGGTCCACTCCCTTTACATGAGCCGCGCAAGGGCGGCGCCCGCGAAAAAGAGCGCGATTCCCGCGAGGTTCTGGACGAGCATGTTGCCCGCTGCGGGAAACCACTCCGCGCTTTTGAGAAACGCGCTGGTCTCGAGGACATAGGTGGAAAACGTGGTGTACGCGCCCATGAATCCCACAAAGACAGCCACGCGGGTCTCGGGAGGCAGGACAAGCCGCCGGTCAAAGAGCGTCCATAGAAGACCGGCCAAAAAACAGCCGGTGAGGTTGACAACCACTGTGCCCCATGGAAATCCCGCCCCCGCCACACGCTGCACGGCTCCGGCGAGCCCGTAGCGGGCGAGGGTTCCCAGGGCGCCCGCGAGAGCTATCCAGGCCAGTTTTGACATGTTGTTCCGCCGCCTCTCACGCGCCCAGGGCTTTTCGATACGCGGCGGACAAAATGTCCGCGGCCCGGGTTATGTCCTCTTCGGATGTGTGCCGCCCCAAAGACAGCCTCACCGCTCCCATGGCCCGTTCCCTGGAAAGCCCCATGGCCTCCAGCACATGGGAGACGGCAACACTTCGGTCATGGCAGGCCGCCCCGGTGGAGGCGCAAACCCCCTTGGCCCGGGCCAGCACATCCGCGCCGGCGACTCCGGGGAACGCCACATTCAAGGTGTTGGGAAGCCTTGCCTCCGGGTGGCCGTTTAAAGAAAGCCCGGGCACGCGCTCTTGAAGCTCCTGGTGCAGCCGGTCGCGCAGGGCGCGGAGCCGCGCGGCTTCCTGGGCCACTCCCGAAGCCGCGAGCCGGAACGCCGCTCCCAGGGCAACGCACAACGCCACGTTTTCCGTTCCCGCGCGCCTTCCCTTCTCTTGCCCGGCCCCGTGAAGAAGGGGGGCAAGAGCCGCGCCGTTGCGGATATATAGAGCGCCCACGCCTTTGGGGGCGTAAAGTTTGTGTCCCGCGGCAGTGAGGAAATCCACGCCGAGCGCTTCCACATCCAGGGGTACTTTTCCCACGGACTGGGCAGCGTCCGTGTGCGAAAGCGCCCCTTCTTCACGGGCCAGCCGGGCGATCTCGGCAACAGGCATGAGGGTGCCGGTTTCGTTGTTCGAGTGCATGCATGAGACGAGGACTGTTTCCTTCCGGATGGCGCGGCGGACATCCTCCGGGTCAACCATGCCATGGCTGTCAACAGGGAGAAAATCCACGTCCATCCCCTGTTCGAGGAGCCAGAGGCAGGGGTTTGTCACGGCGGGATGCTCGACCCTTGTGGTGATGACATGGGCGGGGCGTCCGTTTTTCATTCGGGGGACGCCTTTGAGGACGGTGTTGTTGGACTCGGTGCCGCCGCTGGTGAAAAGGATTTCCCCGGGCGAGGCTCCCAAGGCCCGGGCGGTCTGGGCGCGGGCGTTTTCCACGGCTTCGCGGGCGCGCTGTCCCAGGGCGTAGGCGGAGGAGGGGTTGCCGAACTCTTCCATGAGAAAGGGAAGGGCGGCGTCTTTTACACGGGGGTCAACGGGCGTGGTGGCGTTATGGTCCAAATAGAGCATGGGGGCTCTCCTTGGGGTCAGGGGGAGGGCTGGGCTGTGAGCGTTAGATTCTATGTCCGGATTATCCGCGTTGTTTGCGCAGATAATGGCGCAGCCCGCAACAACGGGCCGTTTGCAGCCAGCCCTAAAGCCTTCTTTCCGGCTCCGCCGGATTAGGTTGTATGCCACAAGGCGGGCGGCATTACAACCGCCGGATGCCGGGGGCCTGGGCCGGTTTTTGGCGGGCGGCGCCCCGGGGCGCACAGGGCGGTTTGAGGAGAATGCTGAATTATGCAATTATTGCAGAATATTATTGCCCTTCTTTGGATTATATGGTAGGTTGGACAACAGTACTGGAATATGCGGTTGTTTCCGCCGGATTGGCTTCCCGTGCACGGGAGGCCCGGCAGGGAAAGGAAGCGGGGGCAACAGGAGCTATGCGATACCTGTTTGGACCGGTCCCGTCCAGGCGGCTGGGTCTGAGCCTTGGCGTTGACCTTGTGCCCGCCAAAACGTGCAGCCTGGACTGCGTGTACTGCGAGTGCGGAAAGACAACCCGTCTCACGGTGAAACGGGACGCCTACACGCCCGCGGAAGAGGTCATCGCCGAGCTGGACGCCTTTTTAGACAAACGCCCTGCCTTGGACCACGTGACCTTCTCAGGCGCCGGCGAGCCAACCCTGAACAGGGACCTGGGCAGAATAGCTGTCCATGTCAAGACAGCGCATCCGGGATACAGGGTGGCGCTCTTAACCAACAGCACCCTTCTCAGCGACCCGGAAACACGCAAACAGGCCATGGAGGCCCACGTGGTCTGCGCCTCCCTGGACGCTGTGGATGAGACTGTTTTCCGCGCGGTCAACCGGCCCCATCCGCGCCTCTCGGCGCGGGCTGTTGTGGAAGGGCTTTTGGCTTTCCGGGAAGAGTACGCGGGAGAACTCGCCATCGAGGTTTTCCTCGTGCCTGGGCTTAATGACACACCCGGTGAAACCGCCCGTCTCGCGGAGGCCCTCCGCGCCATCCGCCCCTCCCGCGTGCAGCTTAACACGCTGGACAGGCCGGGAACCGAGCCCCGGGTCACCCCTGTTTCCCGAAAGAGGCTCCTGGAGATAGCGGAAGAGCTGGGAGGTGTTGAGATTCTGGGGCCAGCGGCCGTCCGGGCCGTCCGGGCCGAAGAAGCGGACGCAGGGGAGCAGGTACTGAACATGCTACGCCGCAGGCCCATGACCGCGGAGGACGTGGCACGGGTTTTGGGTGTCAGCGAAACAGAGGCCCAGGGCAAACTCGACGCCCTTGGCCGCGTCAACCGAATTGTCACCGCAAGGCAGCCGCGAGGCGTCTTTTACAGGGCTGTGGACCCTGACCCAAAAGGGCCGCGCCCCCGCTGACGGAGGAAGCCATGGCAGTCTTTATCTGGGAAGGAAAAAACAAAAAAAACGAGAATCAAAAGGGCGAAATTGACGCGCCCGATGAAAACGCTGTACGGATACACCTAAAGCGGCTTCAAATAACACCCGTCAAAATCAAGAAAAAACCTAAAGATATTTTCGAGAATGTCTCTTTTCTTCAACCCAAAGTCCAGCAGACGGATGTCATCATCTTCGCCCGGCAGTTCTCCACCATGATTGACGCGGGCCTTCCCCTCATCCAATGCCTGGACATTCTCTATTCCCAGCAGGAGAACAAGACGTTCAAGGCGATCTTAAAGTCCATCAAGGACAACGTGGAGGGAGGCTCGACCCTGGCCGACTCTCTTCGGAAGTATCCCGCGCAGTTCGACGATCTTTTCGTCAACATGGTGGCCGCCGGGGAAATCGGCGGTATTCTCGATGTCATTCTCCAGAGGCTTGCGGGATTTATGGAAAAAGCCGCGGAATTGAAAGCCCGCGTCAAAGGCGCCCTTACCTACCCCATCATCGTTATCGTGATCGCGGTGGCGGTCGTTCTCGTCATTCTGGTCTTCGTTATTCCGGTCTTTGAAAAAATGTTCGCGGATTTCGGAAGCGCGCTGCCAGTGCCAACCCAAATCGTCGTGAACATGAGCCAGGCGGTCAAAAGCAAATTTTACCTCATTATCGGCGCAATCGTGGGTTTTGTTATCGCGTTTAAAAAGTTCAAGGCCACTGAAAAAGGCACCTACATCTTTGATGATGTGATTCTCAAAACCCCGGTCTTTGGCCCCCTGCTCCGAAAAGTCGCGGTCGCCAAGTTCACCCGGACCCTGGGAACCATGCTTTCCTCGGGCGTGTCCATCATCGAGGCCCTTGACATCGTGGCCAAGACCTCGGGCAACAAAATCATCGAGGAGTCTGTGTACAGGGTGCGCTCCGGAATCATGGAAGGCCGGACAATGGCCGATCCCCTTGCGGAGACGGGGGTGTTTCCCTCCATGGTGGTGCAGATGATCGCGGTGGGCGAGCAGACTGGCGCGCTGGACACCATGCTCGAGAAAATCGCGGACTTTTACGACAAGGAGGTTGACCAGGCGGTTGAAAACCTTACCGCCATGATCGAGCCGTTCATGATGGTCTTTTTGGGTGTCACGATTGGCGGTCTGGTCGTCTCCATGTACCTGCCCATCTTCAAAATCGCCGGCGCCATCGGAGAATAAGGGCTTTAGGCTTTAGGCTGTAGGCTTTAGGTTGTAGGCCTTAGGGTTTAGATCCGGCCTGGGGTTGAAACCCTAGGCCAGAGCAAAAACCTTGCCGCCAAGCGGCCGCCATGAGGAAAAAGGCCCATTTTATAACAAGAAAAAACAACAAAAACAGGATGTTTTATTCTATAACGTTTTTCATAAATCCGTTCCGATTGATGAACCTGTCGGGTGAACCTGCGCTACGCGCAGAACCACCCGACCTACATGATTTTTACCAGTGTATTACATGTAGGTCGGGTGGTTCCGCGCGCGCCGGGGTGATGTGTTATGGCAAAAGGGGTGTTCGCGCGCGGGTTCACCCGACAATTCTATCCCCCTGCAATCGGAAAAGAATTCTGACAAATGTTATAATCCCTAACCCCTAACCCTTCCTCCCGCCGGACCGCCGGTGACAGGACGCCGGTAAATGCCTTTTCCGCACGTGCTCCTCAAAACACCCTCGCCCCCCGAGTCCCTGTCTCCAGACCCGGAACTCCAAAGCCGCGTCCAGTGGCTCATGTTCTTCCGCGCGCTCTTCACCACCCTCCTGCTCGGCGCCACCATCCTGATGACCTGGCAGGAAAAACCCTCCATGCTCGAACCCAGCCTCCTGTTCCTCTACGGCATCATCGCAGGCACCTATCTCCTCACCTTTGTTTACGGATTCCTCCACAAACGGATGGCTGTCGTGCCGTTCGCCTATGTCCAAATCATCCTCGACACCCTCCAAATTTCCCTCATCATCTTCGTCACCGGCGGCTACTACAGCGTTTTCACCTTCCTCTACCTCGTGGTGGTCACCTACTCGAGCATCTTTGTGCAGCGCAAGGGCACCCTGGTCATTGCCGCGCTCTGCGGCATCCAGTACGGCGTCATGCTCGACCTGGAATTCTACCGGATCCTCCGCCCTTTTTATCAAACCGCGTCCGAGGGGCTTAACAAGGACGACGGCAACCTTGTCCTTTTTAAAATCGTCATGACCACCCTGGGATGCTTTGTCGTGGCCATGCTCGCAAGCATGCTTTCCGACCAGGAGAGGAACACAAGGAAAGAACTGCGGGCCATGCGCGCCCACCTCAACCGCATGGAGAAAATGGCCACCCTGGGAGAGCTTTCCGCGCGCCTGGCCCATGAAATCAAAAACCCCCTGGCCGCCCTTGTAGGCAGCGTGCGCATGCTGGGCGAGGATCCGGGCATTGACCCCGCCAACACACGGCTCATGCGCATCATTCTCAGGGAGGCCGACCGCCTCAACAACCTCGTGACCGAGTTTCTTGTCTTCTCCCGCCCGGTCGCGTCCAATCCGGTCAAGGTGGATGTGCGCCGGGAAGTCGGTGAGATACTCGACATTTTCGGAAAACACGAGGCCGCCCGGGGAAAGGCGCGGGTGGAGCAGCACCTTGCCCCGGACCTGTGGATATCCATGGAACCGGCCCACCTGAAACAGGTCCTCTGGAATCTTTTACTGAACGCCGTGGAGGCCATTCCCGGCCAGGGCTGGGTCGAGGTCTCCACAGGAGCCATGGGGGACGGACAGGCTTTTCTGCGGATACGGGACAACGGAGCGGGCATCTCCGAAGAAGTCATGCACAGGCTCTTTGACCCTTTCTTCACCACCAAACAAGGCGGAAGCGGACTCGGGCTGTCCATCGTGTTCCGCATCCTCGAATCCTACAATTACCGGCTTGACGTGGAAAGCGCCCCAGGCAAAGGCTCCACCTTCACCATCATCGCCAGGCGCGTGTCCGCGCCCAAGGAAGGGGTGTAACCTTCGCCAAAACCATGGAACCCGCCCGTATCGCCCTCGAACCCCGGCTTTCCGGATGCAAAAACGTCCTCACCCTGGGCGTGCGGGCGAATTTCCAGGACTACAGCGGGGAAGAAATCCGGCGCATACTCGCGGCGCCAGTTGTCTATTATCCGGGTTCCCGCTACGCGCCCATCCTCGCCGCCATGGGAAAACGCACCTTCCCCAGTCCCCACTGCTACCTGTTTGCCCAGGACAAAGTGCTCCAAACAGCCCTTTTTTCTGTCGCGGGCGTGCCGCACCCGACAACCCGCGTATATTACGGCAAGCGCCAGCAGGAACGCATCCCCTTGGATTTCCAGTATCCGTTCATCGCCAAAATCCCCAGGGGCTCGGCGCGGGGCAAGGGGGTTTTTCTTGTCCAAAACGGGCGCGAGCTTGCGGCCTATCTGGAAGGACGGCATGTGGCCTATATTCAGCAGCGCGTCCTGGCTGAAATGGACATCCGCGTGGTGGTCATCGGCTGTGAAGCCCGCCTTGCCTACTGGCGGGTGGCGGCGCCGGGGTCTTTCCGGACCAATCTTGCCCAGGGCGCCCGTCTTTTTTTCGGGGACGTGCCGGAGGAGGCTGTGGATCTCGCGGTCCGCGCCGCCCGGACCGCGGGGTTTGACGATTGCGGGGTGGATATTATCCTGGACCAGGGCAAGCCCCTTGTCCTTGAGGCCAACATGAAGTACGGTAGGGAGGGATTCCGGAAAGCCGGACTGAATTACCACGCTATTATGGAAACACTTCTTGCCAATGGCGAAATATAGCTCTCTCACAGATATCCGCTCCGCCCTCGCCGCGCGGGAAGACGCAAGCCTTGCCCCCTGGGCGGCAAAAAACAGCGGCGGTGTCCGCCGCGCGCCCGAACCAGGGCTTGAAACAGGATACCGTCAGAATTTCTCCGTGGATGTGGACCGCATCCTCCACTCCAGAGCTTACACCCGGTATATTGATAAAACCCAGGTCTTTTACCTTATTCAAAACGACCATGTCTCCCACCGGGTCCTGCACGTCCAGCTTGTCTCCAAAATCGCCCGCACCATCGCGCGGTTCCTCTCCCTTAACGAAGACCTCTCCGAGGCCATCGCCCTGGGCCATGACATCGGCCACACCCCCTTTGGCCACGACGGGGAAATCCATCTTTCGGAGCTGTGCCAGGAGCACGGAATCGGAACGTTCCAGCACAACATTCAAAGTGTCCAGTTCCTGGAGCGGGTCGAGCGCCACGGCGGGGGATGGAACCTGTGCCTTCAAACCCTGGACGGCATCCTGTGCCATGACGGGGAGGTTCACAACCGGGAGCTTGCCCCTTTGCCCGGAAAGACCTTTAAGGATTTGGACCGGGAGATCCGCGAAAAACAGGAAAACCCCCGGCAGACCCTCACGCCCATGACCCTCGAGGGCTGCGTGGTCCGCATGGCCGACACCATAAGCTACATCGGCAGGGACATCGAGGACGCCATCCGCCTGGGTCTTATCGTCCGGAAGGACCTGCCTCCTGAATGCTCCAAGGTTCTGGGCGACACCAACGGCGCCATTGTCCACAACCTTGTGACAGACATCCTTGCCAACAGCGTGGGCCGTCCCTCGGTGACCTTCAGCCCGGAGGTTTCCGACGCGCTCCGGGAACTCAAGCGCTTCAACCTAAACCGCATCTACACAAATCCCGAGGTCAAACCCCACGGCGGACGCATCCGGGAGCTTTTCCGCATCCTGTGGGACCGTTTTCTGGGCGATCTCAAGGCAGGGAATGAGAAGTCGCTGATTTACAAAAGATTTCTTTCCGGAAAGGCCCCCGCGTACCAAGACTCCCACAGGCCCGAGGAAATCGTGCGCGACTTCATAGCCGGAATGACGGACCAGTATTTTCTGGATTTATGTCCGGAAAAAATGCGGCTGGAAGTGAGGCGGATGCCATGAGCCGTCCGGAGGAGCGCCGGTATCGCGCGCGCATGGCCCGGGAAGGGCTTGTCGCTTTCCGCGCGGCGGTGGAGCAGTCGGACCTCTGGTGTCTGGCCCGCGAGGACCTGGGCGCCTGCGCGCGCGAGCTGTTGATTTCCCTGCGCGGACAGGTCAAGGGCTACATTGCCAGGCATCCGGATTTTTTAAGCGCCCTCGCGCCCTGGCCAAAGGAAGACCCTGCCCCCCCTGTTGTCCGGGCCATGATTCTTGCGGGCCGCGCCGCCGGGGTGGGTCCCATGGCGGCGGTGGCCGGCGCCCTGGCGGAAGCTGTCGGCAGAGGGCTTCTTCCGCGGTCGCCCGAGGTGGTGGTCGAAAACGGCGGTGACGTTTTTTTGCGGCTGGAGGGTCCGGCGACCATCGCGGTGCAAGCGGGCGCCTCGCCGCTCTCGGGAAAAATCGGCCTGCGGTTTGACGGCGGAGGCGAACCGTTCGGGGTGTGCGCGTCCTCGGGCACTGTGGGGCACTCCCTGTCCCTGGGCAAGGCCGACGCGGCGGTGGTGGTGGCGCGGGACTGCGCCCTTGCGGACGCGGCGGCGACCGCTGTGGGCAACAGGGTTGTTTCGGCGAAACACGTGAAGGAGGCTGTCGCGTTTGGCGCGGGGATCCCCGGGGTTTTGGGTGTGTTGGTGGTGGCCGGGGAGACGTTGGGGGCCTGGGGGGAAGCGGAGGTGACGCCTCTTTGACCGGGAATGCCCTTACCCGGGAAGATGCCGGGCTAACCGCAAAAGCCCCGCGATGTCATGCACGTCCTGGGAAAAAAATGGAATTCTCACTCCGCGCCCTGTAAGACAGGTCTTTTCCAAAAAAAGCTCCACAGCCCGCCGGTCCGCCTCGGCCAAAAGAATCTCCAGCCTGAGATTGGCGCACAACGCCTCGATGACCGGACCATGTTCCGGCAGCTTTTCCACCGCCTCCTTTTCAATTTCCGCAAAACGCTCCCCCGGAAGCCCTCCCGGAGTCACGGAAACCCGGTTGAACAATATCTCGCCAAACTCCATGCCCTCGCTTTCCAGACGCTCCAGAAAGAACCGGGCCTCGGCGAGGGAGGGAAACTCCGGGGAGGTCACCAACACAAAGGCCGTGCCGGAGGAGGCGACCAAGGCGGCAACCTTCTCGGCCCGCAGACGGAACTCGTCGTACATGCCCTCGAAAATCAAAAAAAAGTCCGCGATGTCGGCAAGGGTCTGATATCCCGTGCCCATTTCGAGAATGCGGAAAAGAATCTTGGCGCTGCGGTTGAAAAACTTGAATCCCATGCGCTCCGCCGCAAGGTACGGTTTGACGAACCACTGGATGACCCGTGCGTCCAGAAAGGCTGTGACCTTTTTAGGGGCGTCCAGAAAATCCAGGGCGTGGCGGGTGGGGGGAGTGTCGAGGATGATGAGGTCGTATTCGTTTTTAACCGACAGCTCATAGAGTTTTTCCATGGCGGAAAACTCCTGGCTGCCGGCCAGGGCGGTGGTCACGTTCTGGTAAAACGGATTTCCCAAAATCCGCGCCGCCGCGTCCGGCGTGGAGGCGAGCCGCTCGATAAGGGCGTCGAAGGTGCGCTTCGAGTCAAGCATCATGGCGTGCAGGGTTCCCGGAAGCGTGACGCCCGAGACGCTCTGAACAGTCTCATTGACGCAGGTCTCGCTGTTGCCCAGGCATTCGAGTCCCAGGGAATCCGCCAGGCGCCGCGCCGGGTCAATGGTGCATACAAGGGCTTTGCGTCCGGCCATGGCGGCCTTGAGGCCCAGGGCGGCGGAAACCGTGGTCTTGCCCACTCCTCCGGACCCGCAGCAAATTAATATGCGTTTTTCCTTGAGGAGGCGCGCGAGGTCCATCATGCCTCCCTGTCCAGGGCTGCGTTGATGATGTCCGCTATTTTTTTCACGCCTGAAAGGTCCACCCTTCCCGGATACTGATGCGGTATCCGGATAACCGGCGCGTGCTTTTGGTTCTCAAGGATTTCCAAATAGTCCCTGCTTTGAACAGCGCGTTTTTCCCGCTCTTCCGCCGCGTTGAAAAGGGAGGCGCCGCTATCCGGAAAAAGCCCTGCGAGGACTTCCATGGCCCTTGTGTCCGCCCGGAGAGTCTCATACTCCGCCCTGCCCTGCCCGTTAAAAAGGGGAGAAATGACGCTGTTGGCGAACACTACGCCCAGGCCCATGCCCAGGGGCGTCAGGACCGTTTCCAGCACCTGCATGGCCTCGTTCACCGGCATTTCCTCGAGGGTCGAGGCGACGCACACCGCGGTGCGCGCCTTGTCGGTGAGCATGGACTGAACATCAAAGGTCTGGCTCTGCATGGGCCCGAACCTGATGATGTTCATGAAGATGGAGGGGACCCGCAAGAAGGAGAGTCCATGGCCTGTGGCGGGAGCGTCCACCACGATGATGTCGAATTTGAGGGCGCGGCCTCCGCTGGCGGGAAGCTGGTGGAGATGCCAGATTTTTCCCAAGGTGACAAGTTCCCGCCATCCCGGGGCGGCCTGCATGAAATAATGGATGAGCCGGTTGCTCAAAATCATGCGGGCCGCTGTTTCCACGCGAAGCTGAAGCCCCACGTATTCTTCAAGGGCTTTGTAGGGATCGAGGGTAAACGCGGTGAGGTTTTTTTCAACCGGGGTTTCCACGTAAACGGGGATGTCGCGGCTGAAAATGAAGCACAGATTGGGGGACTGGCCCACCCCGACCAGGCACACGCGCTTGCCCCGGTCCCGGGCCGCCACGGCAAGGGCCGCGGCCAGGGTGGTTTTTCCCGCGCCGCCCTTGCCGGTCATGAAGAGAATGCGCTTGTTTAAAAGGTGCCCGCGCTCCACAATGCCCCCGGCGGATAAGGATTACGCCTTTTCAAGTCCCAGGACAAACCAAACGGCACGCACACAAAGGCGCGACTATACTCCCCTTTGGGCAGGGTGTCAAACCCGACAAGACAATAGCTCTGCAACCCTTCGCCCCTTCGGAGCGGCGCTTTCGCGGACCTAATCCCTTGGCCCCGCCCCTTCGGGGCGGGAGCCTGCGGCATATCTGTCGGAGTAGTGCTACTTTGGCGACTCAAATTCTACGCGGCCGAGGTAAACGCAACATAGGAATACCGTTTCCGCAGATGGCGGAACATGCCCCCGGCGTTTCATTCCGGCGAACGCTGGAATCCAGTCTTTCCAATCTGTTATGGATTTCGGCCTTCGCGGGAATGACGAACCGGGGCGCGTCCCCGCCCGCAACACCCTCCCGTTCGCGAGTCTTGCTGTTCCCTCAACAGGACATCATCCCTCGTCAAAGCCGCGCGCCAGCACCTCCCGGGGTGTCACCCCGTCCGAGGGTCCCACCACCCCTTCCCGCTCCATCATCTCTATCATCCGCGCCGCCCGGTTGTACCCCACCCGGAGCCTGCGCTGCAGCATGGAAATGCTCGCCTGCCGCGTCTCGCACACAATGGCCACGGCCTCGTCGTATTTCTCATCCCTGGTCTCGTCCCCGCCCTCCGCGCTCTCTGTTTTTTCCACAGCCTCCGCCACGGTCGGATCATACTCGGGTTTCCGCTGCTTTTTCACAAAGTCCAGCACCCGCCGCAGTTCCCCTTCGGAAAGAAACGCGCCGTGGATGCGCTGGAGCCTGCCCACGCCCGGCGGCATGTAGAGCATGTCGCCGTTGCCTAAAAGAGCCTCGGCGCCGTTTCCGTCAATAATGGTCCGGGAGTCAATGCGGGAGGACACCTGGAAGGCCACACGGGTTGGAAAGTTCGCCTTGATGGTGCCTGTCAACACATCCACGCTGGGCCGCTGGGTGGCGAGAATGAGATGCATTCCCGCGGCCCGGGCCATTTGGGCAAGCCGCATGAGAGCGGACTCCACGTCCCTGGAGGCCACCATCATCAGGTCCGCCAGCTCGTCAATCACCACCACCACATAGGGCAAGGGGCGCGGCGCCTCCTCCGCCCCTTCCCCGCCGCCCTTTTTCCCCTCCTTCTCCCTGGCAGGCTGCGCCACCTTGGCGTTGTACTGGGCCAGGTTCCGCACCTTTTCCCGCTCCATGGCCGTATAGCGCCGCTCCATCTCGTGGACCGCCCAAAACAGCGCGTTGGTGGCTTTCTTGGGGTCTGTCACCACAGGAGTGATCAGGTGGGGAATGCCGTTGTACGTGGAAAGCTCGATGCGCTTGGGGTCAATCATCACAAACTTCACCTCGTCCGGCGTGGCGCGGTACAGGAGGCTTGCGATGATCGCGTTCAGGGCCACGCTCTTTCCAGAACCGGTGGCGCCCGCGATGAGCAGGTGGGGCATCTTGGCAAGGTCCGCCACTGTCGGCACTCCGTGGATGTCCTTTCCAAGGCAGATGCCGAGCTTGCTCTTGATTTTGGAAAAAGCCGGGGAGGCGGCCATTTCCTTGAAGGACACCAGCTCCCTGTCCTGGTTGGGCACCTCGATGCCCACGGCGCCCTTGCCCGGAATCATGCCGATGCGGATGGAGATGGCCCGGAGCGCCATGGCCAGATCGTCCGAGAGATTGATGACCCTGCTTACCCGCACGCCCTCGGCGGGCTGGTATTCATAAGTGGTGATGACAGGTCCCGGACTCACCTCGATGACTTTTCCATACACGCCAAAGTCTTCCAGTTTCTTTTCAATGAGCCGGGACTGCATTTTCAGGCTTTCGTTGTCCACGCTTCGGGGGCGCTTGGGAGGGTCGTCCAACAGGCCCGAGGAGGGGAGCTTGAAGCCCGGGGAGGAGGCGTCAAAAACGAGTTCCCGCTGTTCCGGCACGGCCTGGACAGGCTTGGGAGCGGTTTTGCGGATGCGCGGGGGAGCCGCGGGAAGCGCGGCGCTCGCTTCTCTGCGCTTGGCCACGCGCCGGGACTTGTCACGCCGGGTTCTCCACATTTCCAGACGCTTTTTGGCGGATTTTCCGGCTTTGGCCGCCGCGGCTCCTCCCCCTGAGAAAAGGGTGGAGAGAGAGAGGCGGGAGGCGAGCAGAAAGGCCACCGTCCAAAAACAGGAAAACAAAAGGGCGGTGCCTGCCCTGCCCAGGGGAGCGGCAAGGGCTTTTTCGAGCACGCTGCCGGTGATGCCGCCGGAAAAGAACTCCCGGCCCAGGGGATAGACCCGTTCTCCCAGAAGCCCGAAAAGCCCGGAGGTGAAAAACACGAGGCTTACGCCGGAGGCGCCGGAGACAGCCCACTGGGTCCAGGGATCGGCCCGCCACGCGTGCCAGGCGGCAAGGGCAAGGAGAACAGGGAAGAAGAAGGCCCCGAGCCCGAAAATGCCGATGAGAAGACCGGCGAGATGGGCGCCGGGCAGGCCGAAAAGGTTGTTGACACTTGAGCCGGTTCCGGTGCTGTGAATGGACGGGTCAAGGGGGCTGTAGGAAAAAAGGCACGCCAGGGAAAACAGCGCGAGAAAGGCGAGGGTGTAAACAGTTATCTGCCGGTTCATCCTGGGCCGCCGCCGGGTGTCCC
>JAGVGH010000059.1 GCA_020057225.1 Desulfobacterales bacterium
GGCAGGTTCATCCAACACATAGAAATCATTTAGAAATGTTGGGTGAACCCGGGCCTTGCGGCCCGGAACCACCCAACCTACGCCAATTATGCAATTACCTCTTAGAATAAAAAATCCTGCTCTTGTTGAGGTTTTTTTGTTACAAAATGTGCCGTTATCCTCATAGCAGCCGCGGTGCGGCAAGGCTTTTAATCTGGCCTGGGGTTTCAAGCCCAGAACCATGTCACAGTCATTATCCACGTAAAAACAGCGTGGACACTCCAGACAGTGAACTTACACGGCGTCCGGTCCGCGTTCGCCGGTGCGCACGCGCATCACGTCTTCCACGGAAAGAACGAATATCTTGCCGTCTCCGATTTTCTCCGTGTTGGCCGCGTTCCGTATGGCGGTGACAATCTGCCCGGCCACGTCGTCATTGGCGATGACTTCGATTTTGACCTTGGGAATGAAGTCCACCACGTATTCCGCTCCCCGGTAGATTTCCTTGTGGCCTTTCTGGCGTCCGTAACCCTTGACCTCGGTCACCGTCATGCCCTTGACTCCCAGCCCGTTCAGCGCCTCTTTGACATCGTCCAGCTTGAAGGGTTTCATGACTGCCACGATGAGTTTCATGCCGCTCTCCTTGTGCTCGGTTAGAACCGGTAACCCACCTCGCTGTGCTGCGAGAGGTCTATTCCCTGATGCTCTTCTTCCTGGTCAATGCGAAGCCCGACGGTTTTGTCCGTAATCTTGAGGAGGATGGCGGTGAGGATGACGGAATACACAATCGCCGCAAGCGCCCCTACTGCCTGGATAAGAAACTGCTTGGGATTGCCGTTGAAAAGGCCGTCCACTCCGCCGTAGGCCTTGGCCGCGAAAAGGCCGGTGGCCAAAGCGCCCCACAGCCCGCCCACACCGTGGATTCCCACCACGTCCAGGGCGTCGTCATAGCCCATCCGGGTCTTGAGCACACAGGCAAAGTAGCACAGGGGCCCGACAACCGCGCCGATGATGATGGAAGGGATTGGCCCCACAAACCCGCAGGCCGGAGTAATGGCCACAAGACCCGCCACCGCGCCCGAGGCCGCGCCCAAAACCGTGGGCTTGCCCTGGTAAATCCACTCCGCCAAGGCCCAGGAAAGGGCCGCCGTGCCCGCGGCAAGCTGTGTCACCATGAGCGCCATGGCGGCCTGGCCGCTGGCGGCGCATGCGGACCCGGCGTTGAATCCAAACCAGCCAAACCACAGGATGCCCGCGCCCAGCACAACCATGGGCACGTTATGGGGATGGAGCTGGTCTGTGCCGTAACCCTTGCGCCTGCCAATCATAAAGGCCGTCACAAGAGCCGCCACTCCGGAATTGATGTGGATGACAGTGCCTCCCGCGAAATCAAGCGCCCCGAGCTTTTGAAGCCAACCACCGCCCCACACCCAGTGACAGACCGGGAAGTACACGACAATGGTCCACAGGGTGATGAAGATAAGATAGGCTTTGAACTTCATGCGCTCCGCAAACGCGCCGGTAATGAGCGCGGGAGTGATGATGGCGAACATGAGCTGAAACGCGCAGAAGAGAATGTGGGGGATGGTCAGCCCTTCTTTCACGTCCGCGCCCACTCCGGCAAGCCCTGCGTAATCCAGGCCGCCGATAAAGCCTCCGATGTCCGGACCAAAGGACAGGGAATAGCCGAAAAGAACCCAAAGAATGGAAACAACTCCCAACAGGATAAAACTATGCATGATAGTGCCAAGCACGTTTTTCGCCCGCACAAGTCCGCCGTAAAAGATGGCCAGTCCCGGTGTCATGAACATCACCAGGGCCGTGGCCACGCACATGAAGGCAACATCGCCGCTATTCATGGATAATCCTCCTCGATCCCCAGCCAAGGGCCGCCCCTCCGGGCGCTGGCTTACTGTGTTACCGCCTGTTTGCTTCCTCTTCCACTTCCTCGTCCCTGGCCAGGGCGCGTCCAAAAATACAACCTTCCAGCATCTCTTCCAGTTCCGCTTTTTCCCCAGGGGTCGTGCCCACTTTCTGTCCGTCAAAATCCCGCACATAGAAAACGTCCACAACCCTGTCGGCCTTTGTCGCGATCTTCGAGACCCAGATATCCAGACGGCATTTGAAGATAGCGTCCGTTATCCGGTACAAAAGGCCGGTGTAATCATAGGCGAAGACCTCGATGATTGTGAAAAAGTCCGAGGTCCCGGTGTCCACCTTGACAATTTCTTTGCGGAGCGACGTGGGTTTCACGCGCGCCCGCGCCTCCGCGAGTTTTCTCTCAAGGGCTTCCTCCAAATCCAGCGTTCCCGCCACCGCCGCGTTGATGTCCCGCTCCACCCGCTGCCATGTCTCGTCCTCGAAAAGCTGGTCCAGGGGCGGGTTGACCCAAAAGGTGTCCACAGCCACGTGGTTGCGCCATGTGTAAATCTGCGCGTTGTGAATGTTCAGGTTGTGCAGGGCCAGCACGCCGGCCACTTTCGAGAAAAAACCCGGCTGGTCCTTGCCGCAAACCGTCACTTCCCGAAGATTCGTGTCCTTGTAGGGGCGCACCTCAATCACCGCCCTCTTTTCCCCAAGGGAGGTGTACAGCTTGACATGCCGTAATATTTCATCCGGCGAAACAGCGTTCAAATACCTGGGGCTCAACACCGGGAAAAGCTCCTTCACCGCGTCCGAAAACCCCTCCCGCGCCGCCTTTGCCTCGAGATCCTTCCCGGTTTTCGCAAGCACCGAAAGGGCCTTCTTCGACGCAAGCTCCCCCGTCATAAGCATCTGGTTCGTCTTGCCGTACAACTCCCGCAACAGGCTCGCGGTCCAGTCGTTCCACGCCTTGGGGCCTGTGGCCAGGGAATCCGCCACCGAGAGCAGGTAGAGCATTTTCAGCCGCATGGGGTCTTCGATGGCCCGCGCGCAGGCGATAACCGTGGCCTCGTCGTACAGGTCGCGCCGTGTGGCTGTCTTGACCATGTACAGATGGTTTTTCACCAAAAACTCCACAAAATCCACATGCGCCCTGGGATACCGCATCCGTTCGAGAATACGCCGCGCCATGTCCGCGCCCGCCGCGGAGTGGTCTCCGCCGTCCTGGCCCTTGCCGATATCGTGCAGAAGCGCGGCCCACAGCAACAGCTTTTTCGGAGAGACCTCTTTATACAAAGCGGCCGCGAACTCCATGTGCGGGTCTCTCTCCGGGTCAGGCTCCGCCAGCTTTTTAAGCATTTGCACCGTGTGGATGGAGTGCTTGTCCACAGGGTACAAATGATATTCCGTGTACTGGATGCGGTACTGAATGGTTGCGAATTCCGGAATAAACCGGGCGAGGAACCCGGTGTTGAGCATGTCTGTGAGCACGCTGAAGGTCTGCGGCGGAGTGGTGAGAATGGTTTCAAAAGCGCGGACCGCGGCAGGGTCTGACCGGAAGGATTCCCCCGCAAGATAGGAGAACTCCCGGACCAGGCGCTGGGCCTCGACAGACAGGGGAAGTCTCCGGCGCGCGCTCTCCTCGAATATCCGCATGAGAAGGAGCGGCTCCGCCAATATAGGCTCCGGGCCGGTGAAACGCAGCGAGTCCCGGACAATTTCGATTCCAGGGATTCCGGTTTCCTGAACCTTGGCCTTGACCCTTCCCCCCTTCTTGGGAAAAGCGGAGCGCATGAAAATCGCGTGGCGAAGCTTGACGCACTCCAGGTGCCGCTGCAGTGTGCCCAGGAAATGCTCGATGCCCGCGAGGTTTTCCTCGTCCGCAAAGCCCAGGGCCACGGCGAGCCGGGCCTGGTGATCCAGGGCAAGCTGGTCGCATTTCCGCCCCGCCGCGTAGTGCAGGTGGTTGCGCACCTTCCATATAAATTCCAGGCTCTCGAACAGTTCCTGGTACTCGTCATGGGTTAGGTAGCCCAGATACTCGAGGTCCCGGGGCTCCCGCGCCCCGTCCAGACAGCGGCACATCCACAGCATCACATGGTAATCCCGCAGTCCGCCCCTGCCCTCCTTGAGATTCGGCTCAATCAAATAGGCGTTGTCCCCGAAATGATCATGCCTCCGGGCGTTGACATCGGCCATCCACTTAAGGAACGCCGCGCCGTTCCGGGCGAGAATTTTATCCGCGATGTTTTCCTTGAGTTCCTGGTAGAGCGGCGTGATACCGCAAATAAAGCGCGCGTCCGTGAGGCTTGTCAGAACCTCGTAGTCCTGGGCGGCGAGCTTCACACAGTCCTTGAGGGCGCGTGTGGCGTAGCCGACTTCGAAGCCCGCGTCCCAGAGGGGATAGACAATTTCCTGGACCAGCCCCGCCGCCTCGTCAGGAACCTCTTTTTGGAAGAGGAGGAGCACATCCACATCCGAGTGGAGGCACTGTTCCCGGCGTCCGTATCCGCCAAGGGCGACCACCGCGTAAGGGTTTTTGGCCATGCGCATGGTGGGTCCCACCTGGCTTTTGGCGAAGCTTTGGTGGAAGTAGTCGTCGAGAAGCTGGGCCTTGCCGGCCAGAAACCCCTGGTCCTCGCCCGCCAGGAGCTTTGTGATAAGTTCCTGGCGTCCTTTTTGGAGGGTGCCGATGGGGGTGTTTTCGTTTTGGAGTTTGAGCATTGCCGGTCCTGTGGCGCCCGGAGGGCGTTGTTAAGCTGCGGATGGATAAAGCAAGGCGTGTGCCAGAGTTGGAGAGAATTTTTTTACTGTTAAAATTCAATGAGTTATATATTAAGTCCAGTTTGGGAACGCCTTTTTCCGGCAAGAGGGCGGGGTTCTTTTTATTACAAATTTGTAAGTTGGCCGGTTGCCGGAAGGGTAGGGTTACATAATTGTGAAAAAGGAGGGGGCGGGAACCCTTGTTCTTCCCGGCTGACGGGCGCGCTCACACCGGAAGGATGCCAGGGCCACACCATCGGGCCGGCTGAAGGATTCCTGTGGCTCCGGCATCTTGCCGGAGGTTCAGGGCAATGATATACAACTATATGATTTTATTATTTTTTCATGTTTTGTTCCCCGGCGGGACGCCGGGGCCGCGCCATCATGGTCACAAGCGTATCGGAACGGATGTATAACGCTATAGGTTGCCGCGGGGCAGTAAATCGGGAAGGAAGGATTGATGAAAAACGAGCTATAAACCGTTTTTCCTGTAAGGGCAAGGGGCTGCAAGGCAGGGAAGGCGGGACGAATCGGGAGGGAAGAATAAAATTTACATTTTTGTAATAAATGGGGGGTCCACCGCGTCCGGTCTGCCCGTACGGATTTTATATAACCCGTTTCCGCTCCATGAGGTCCGCGGGCGCGCTGTGATCCGGATATTCTTTCCCGCTCTGAGTCCGCCCGCCCCCTGCTCACAGCCCCCCGCCGTGCCGCGCGATCTCCTCCAAAAGCCTGCCCTTCTTCACGGGCTTGGAAATGTGCAAATCACAGCCCGCGTCCAGGCACCGCTCCACATCCTCCGCAAGCACATGGGCCGTCATGGCCAAAACCGGACACCGCCTTAGACCCTTCTCCTTCTCCCATTCCCGGATGGCCCGGGTCGCCGAGTACCCGTCCAGCACCGGCATCTGCATATCCATCAGCACCAGCGCATACCCGCCCTTCTGAAACATCTCAAACCCCTCCTGCCCGTTCTCCGCGACATCCACCTGGCAGGGAGTCCCCTTGAGATAGGCGCGCACCACAAACTGGTTCTGCCTGGAATCCTCCACAAGCAGAATCCGCATCGGCCCCGGGCGGAGCGCGGCCTCGTCGCTCCCGGCGCCCGCGGGCGCGCCGGATTCTCCGGGCGCCACCGGAAACTCCAAATCAAACCAAAAACAGCTTCCTTTGCCGGGGACGCTCCCGACCCCGATTTTACCGCCCATCAGCTCGGTGAGCCGGGCCGCGATGTTAAGCCCCAGGCCCGTTCCCCCGTATTTCCGCGTGGTCGAGGAATCCACCTGGGTGAACCGGTCAAAAACAGCGGCCTGTTTGTCAGGGGGAATGCCGATGCCGGTGTCGGTCACCTCCACGCGCACCCGCGCCCTTCCCGCGGCGGAAACCAGCCCCGAAGGGTCCGCCGGTCCCACGGAAAGCGCGACCGAGCCTTTGTCGGTAAACTTGATGGCGTTGTTCAACAGATTGGCCATGACCTGCCGCAGGCGGAACGCGTCGCCCACAAGGGCGGGCGGAAGCCCGGGATCAATTTTCCACGTAAACGCAAGACCCTTTTGGCGCGCCCTGGGCATAAGGATCTCACAGGTTTTCCGGGAAAGGTCCGCAAGATCAAACGGCGCCTGTTCCAGCTCAATTTGCCCGGACTCGACCTTGGCCATGTCCAGGACCCCGCCGATGAGGGCCAACAGCGTGTCGCTGGAGGAACGGAGCATTTCCACGCATTCCCTCTGCTCCGGGCTGAGGCGTGTTTCACGCAAAAGCTCCATCATCCCCACAATGGCGTTCATGGGGGTTCGGATCTCATGGCTCATGGCCGCGAGAAACTCGCTTTTCGCCCGGCTTGCGGCCTCGGCGGTTTCCTTGGCGGCAAGAAGCTCCCGTTCCATGCGGATGCGCCCGGTCACGTCCTGGGCAAGGGTGGCCACGCCGAACACTTCGCCGTCCTGGTCACTGAGCGGGGTGTAGGTCCACTCGCACACGATTTCCGCGCCGTGCCCCGTGAGGTTGGTCTCCGTGCTCCGGCTCCCTCCCCGGGCCGTCACCAGCGCCTGCCAGCGTTCCGCCGCGTCCTTTTGGGCGTTTTCTGGAAACAGAAGGAGAGCCGCGTTTTTTCCAACGGCCCTGTCTCTGGGGTGGCCGAAAATGCGCTCCGCCGCCGGATTCCATTCGGTGATTGTCAGGTTCTTGTCCCATTCCACAACCGCCAGGGGCGTGCGGAGCATGTGCAGGGACAACCGTTGCCTGGAGCGGTGCAGACTGTCCTTTTGCTCCCTTAGCTCGGCGGTCCGGGCGGCCACGTGCTCCTCGAGATTGCTGATGAGCTCCGCGCCTGTAACCGCGATGGCGGCCTCGCCCGCAAGGATTTCCAGAAACCCTGTCCATTCCCCGTCCCGGGCCCCGGCGCCCCTCTCGAAGACCTGGAGGACGCCTTTGACCTCGCCCTGGGAAAGAAGGGGGAGAGCGTGACAGAAAACAAAGCCCTCGCCCCGGGAAAGATATCCGCAAACATGCCTGTCCCGGATATCCGCGCTTACCGCCGCATGCACCGCCTGTCCGCAGAGGACAGCGGGCCGCGCGCAACAGTCGTTCACGGGCATGGCCCCGCACGGACCGTCCCCGGTGCGGAAACCGGCCTTGGCCGCGCAGCGCAGCACGGTCCGCTGCTGGTTGAAAAGCAGCACGCAGGCCGCGTCCGCCTGAAGGTCTTCGAGGATTCTTTCAAGGATGAAGCGCAAGGTTTCCCTGATACCCGCGCCGGAGGTGATCATCGCGTCAATGCGCCGGAGGGTTTCAAGTTTGTGGATCTGGCGGGACACCTCGGCCTCGGACGCGCGCAGACTCTCCAGCATGCCGCGGATGGCGCGGCCCAGAGTGTCGTGGACGCTTTTTTCCTCCATCCGGACCGAGAAATCCCCCGAGGCCACGCGCCGTGCGGTGTCGGCCATGGTTTCGAGATAGGCGCCCATTTCGCCGAACGCGCGCCGGGTTTCCCCGACCCGGAAGACGATGGCGTTGAAGGCCCGGGCCATTTCCCCCACCTCGTCCTCCTGGGCGATGGCAAGCGGCGCCGCGCTCGGCTCGAGGAATACCCGGGCGTCGCCCTGGGCCATGCTTGCGAGCTGGCGCACCATGGCCGCGAGGTCCTCGTTGGCGACCCTCCGGGAGGCGTCCATGGTTTCGCGCAAAGGACGGGTGATGCCCCGGGTGATGGCGGAGGCAATCCAAAGGCCCGCGAAAAGCGCGAGGAGAGTTACGGCGCCGACAATGCTCTGGGTTTCCCGAAGCTCTTGCCGCGTTGTCTCGCTTTGACGGGCAAAGGTTTCCTCCACGTGGTCGGAGATGGCCTGGGCGGTTTCGCTGATGCGGGGCCCCAGCACGTCAAAGCCCTCCCGTGTAAGCCTTTCAAGCTCCGCGGCGGTTGCCCTGGCCTTTTGGACACCCTGGGCGTGCAGGGCGAGGGAATTCCTGATTTCCGTGGAAAGCGCGCGGGCAGGACCGTCCGTCCAAAGGGTCTCCAAAGCCTGGAGGTTTCTGTCAAGTTTTTCACGCGCGCCGTCATACCTCAAAAAATCCTCAGCGCCCATGATCCCTGGCGGAAGGGGCCTGGACCAGGGCATTTCCCAAAAAGCCTCCCGCGCGCCGGACACAAGCGCCAGGGCCTCACCATGTCCCGCCCCTGCCGCGAGGGTCTGAAGACGGCCAAGCCCGGCCCCGATTTGCGCGGCCAGGGGGGCGGGCACGGAGGTATCGGTCCTGTCCAGCCCGCGGACAAGGAGAATTATCTGGTCCACCGTCTTTTTGTAGGCGTCCGTGTCTTTTTGAATGCGTCCGAGCATGGCGCGCCGCTCAGGGTCCGGCACGGCCCGCGCCGCCACTTCCAGAAGGGAGGAAAGGGTGTTTTGCGTGGCGGTGTAGCGCGCGAGGTCTTCCCGGTCGCGGGAGAGCATGTAGTTTTGAGCGTGGGCGCGGGAAACGAGGATATGGGTGGCGATGTCTCCGGCGAGGCGTCTGTCCTGGGCAAGGGTGCGGGTAAGCTCGTCCACCGTGGCGTTGATGCGCCCGAGGCGGGCCAAGGCTACAACGCCGATGACGAGCATGAGGGCGAACACCACGAGATATCCCGCGGCGATTTTCGCCCCGACCTTTTTCCCTAAGAACCCCGCCATCCGGAATACGTCCGCGCCCTTTCAGGCGGCGCGCCGGGTCCGGGCGGGCGCCGCGTCAGTTGACCGCGGCGCCGGCATGGGCCGAGGCGCCGATGCTTTGGTAGGTCCAGCCGTCCCAGACCTTGTTGATGACGCGCTCAATAAGCGGATGCACGATGTCACGGGCCAGCTTGCCGTACAAAAGGTCCGCGTGGTTGGCGCCCTCGATGATGAAGTCCACTGCCTGGCCGCGTTCCGTCGTGATTTCCACCTTGTCCACGTCGCGCGCCCGGGCAAGACGGTACACCTTTTTCACACGGTGTGCGTAGTCCTGGCTGTAGCGCATATTATAGAGCGGCGCAAGGGGATCGGCGGTGCCATAAAAATGAAACAGAGGGATGTCGGGCGGAAAATAAGAATGGTGCGCGGAATAATTGAAGCGGGTCCTGTCCATGCGCTTGAATCCCTCCCCGTTGTAAATGGCCTTGAGGAACTGGAAACCCATGCCAAGGGGAACGGACTCCATGGCGGCGCGCACGTACTCTGTGGTGAACTCCTTGCTGTTTTCGTAGTTTTCAGGGCACAAAAGAAAATTGAGGCCCGCAGGGTTCGAGTTGATGATTTGGTATCCCAGTTCGCGGATGATGGGCGGCTGGCTAAGAATCCAAAAGAACTCCCGGATAGGGACCTTGTGGAAACCGAACACCTTGGCGATGTGGTTGAGCCAGAGACAAAGCGGGAAAAAGACATGGGAGAGTTTTTCAAAGCATTTGGGGGAGCCAAGGGTGATAACACCCTTGACCATTTCCAGGTTTTCCGCGGCCTCCCGTTTGGAGGGCAGAATTTTGTCCAGGGCTTCCTTTTCCTTCTTGGGGATATGGACAAGCTCCTCGAAATGGAGCCGGATGTTCCACATAAGAACCATGAACTCGCTGACCATGCCGCCCATGCTGTGGCCCATGAGGATGGAGGGCTTGCCCTTGCTGCGGGCGAAGATGAATTTGAGGACTGTGGGGAGATCATAGTCCAAAAGGGTGTCCACCGTGTAGAGGGGGTCGAACTTGCCACGGTTGACTCCCATGCCCCGGGGATCGAAGAGGTAAACCCATAGGCCCCTGTCGGCCATGTCCTTGGCGATGGAGTATTTGTTGTTGATATCCCAGCAGTAGCTGTTGTTGGAGAAGCCCGGAACCAGGAGAATGGAGGGGCGCTCGTCCCCGGCGGTCACATCCTCGATGCTCAGAAGGCGGCGGAAGCCGATTTCCTTTCCCTCGCTGGTAAACTCGTGATAGAAAACGGTCTCGTAGTCGCCGCGCTTGTTGGTTTCGCGCTCATCCACCTGGCTTTCAAAATAGGCCGGCATGCGGTTGGCGCGCAGGGACTCGCGAAGGATGCGGCGGCGGCTTGCCTCCTCGTGGATGCCTGCGTAGAAATACGCTGGGATTTTGAGGTCAATGGTAATGAGTTTTTTAAGCTGCTGCAGGGTAAGGATGATGACGTTTTCGGTGAGGCGGATTTCGTCCTTTGCCAGGGCGTCGTTGAGGGCGCGTTTGATTTCGGGTCTTGAAACGCGCAGGCCGCAGGCGTGGAAGATGATGTGGAAGAGGGTGAGGGCGAGCTTGCCCACGGCCATGCCCGTGATTTCCTCCTGGGTTTTGATGAGGTTCTTGGGGACCGGGAGACCCAGACGCATCTGGCCCGCGTTCACCATGCTGTAGTAGTCGTAGCCCTTGTTGACGACGCGGGCGGGCAACTGGTTGAAGACCAAATGGGCATAGCGTCTTCGGGCGCCTTCTTTTTCAAATGTGCGCAACATGGCGGGCTCCATGGGGGCGGCCGTGCGGCGGGTTCCATTGCCCTGGTGCAGGGGTGCCGGGTTTTGGGCGCGGCGCGGTCTTGATTGGAACGGGCGTTCGTTTAGGGCATTAAGCGATGGACGCAAAAGAATTGCAAGAGAAATTACACGGTTGTAAAAGCGCGTCCTTAGAGGGAGAACATTTTGAGGCGTCCGCGGTATTTAAACCTCAACAGCGGCGGGGCTGAAGGTCAAACCTCTGTCTCCCGCTATTAACCATTGCAAAAATCATACCTTTGGTTTTCCGGCCCTTATCCCCCCTCCCAAGGCCCGCCCCCGGCCATCCTCCCCGCTCCCGCGGCCTTTTCCGCAGCGCGGATCCGCCCAGCCCTCTCCGCCCGGCCACGCCCCTTTTCAACTCCTCCGTCCCGTTCCCGGGACAAACACCCGCCCCCGTCCAGCCCGCCTATTCCCCTCCCGGCCCTTCCTTCTCCCCGGTCACAGGTTCCGGCTCTGTCTGATAGCGGCACCCCGGTGTAAGGCACGCGTAGTACCTCCCCTTTTGCCGGGAAACCTTCTCCATCAAAAACGGCGCCTTGCACTGCGGACACTCCATGGGAACGGGCTTGTCCCATATCGCGTACTTGCAGTCCGGATACCGGTTGCACCCGTAAAACGCCTTCCCCCGCCTGGAGGTCTTCTCCACCAATTCCCCGCCGCAGTCCTTCTCCGGGCACCGCACCCCGGTGCCTCCCTTGGCCGCGCTCCCCCCGCCCTGGTTCCGCGCGTTTTTGCATTCCGGATACCCGGTGCAGGACAAAAAAGGCCCGTACTTCCCCTGGCGCAACACCATGGGCCTTCCGCACTTTTCGCACACCTCCCCTGTAGGCTCCAGGGGCTGCGCCTCCCCGGGGATGATCTCCCCTTTTTCCCCCCGGGTGTAGTTGCGCGTGTACTTGCACTTGGGATACCCGGTGCAGGCCAAAAACGTCCCGTTTTTCCCCAGCTTCACATGCACCGGGCTTCCGCACTCGGGACATGTGAGCGGCGTGGGAATCCCCACCCCCTTCACGTTCACCATCTTCCCGCCCGCGTCCTCCAAATCCTTGCGGAAAGACCCGTAAAACGCCAACAGAACGTTTTCCGCCTCTTCCTGGCTTGTTTCAACGCGGTCCAGATTGTCCTCCATCCGCGCGGTAAAGGCCACGTCAAAGACCTGCTCGAAACTCGCCACCAGGAGGTCGCACACGATGAATCCCAGCTCGCTGGGACGGAAATAGCCTTTTACAAGCCCCACATACTCCTTGTCGCGGATGGTGGAAAGAATGGCGGCGTAGGTGGAGGGCCGGCCAATGCCGTTTTCCTCAAGCTCTTTGACGAGGCTCGCCTCGCCGAACCGGGGGGGCGGTTGGGTGAAGTGCTGTTTGGGCTCCACTTTTTTGCAGGGAAGGGTCTCCTTCTCCTCGATGGGCGGCAGGGTTTCCTCCTGCTTTTTCTCGAGGTCCTCGGCGCTCTGGTACACCGCGGTGAACCCGGGGAACTTCATGACCGAGCCGCTGGCTGAAAACGAGTACGCGCCGTTTAAAAGGGTGGCGGAGGTCTGGTCAAAGACCGCAGGCTCCATCTGGGAGGCCACAAAACGCTGCCAAATAAGGCGGTACAAGGCAAGCTGGTCCGCGGAAAGAGCGGCCTCGACCTGCCCGGGCGTGCGGAACACGGACGTGGGCCGGATGGCCTCGTGGGCGTCCTGCACCTTTTTGGTGTTGGAGAAATACCTGGGTTTGTCAGGACGGTACTCGGGGCCAAAGACTTTGCCCACGTAGTCCAGAGCCTCCTGGGCGGCCTCTTCGGCGATGCGCGTGGAATCGGTGCGCATGTAGGTGATGAGACCCACAGGCTCTCCGGGTCCAAGCTCCACACCCTCGTAGAGCTGCTGGGCCACGCTCATGGTCTTTTTGGCTGTCATGCGCAGCTTGCGGATGGCGTCCTGCTGGAGCTTGCTGGTGGTAAAAGGCGGCAGGGGATTTTTCCGGACGGTTTTTTTGACAAGTTTGGAAACGGTATAGGGATTTCCGGAAAGCTCCCGGACAATGGCCTCCGCCTCCTCCTGGTTTTTGATGGCCGCCTTTTCCCCGTCCTTGCGGACAAGCCGCGCGGGAAACACAGGATAGCCCTCTTTTTCCATCCAGGACGTGACGCTCCAGTACTCCTCCGGTATAAAAGCCTGAATGGCGCGCTCGCGCTCGCAAATCACCCTAAGGGCCACCGACTGGACCCTTCCCGTGGACAGGCCCCCTTTGACCTTGCGCCATAACAGGGGGGAAACCTGGTAGCCCACAAGCCGGTCCAGAATCCGCCGCACCTGCTGGGCGTTGTACTTGGCCTCGTCCAGGGTCACCGGGTTCGCCATGGCCTTCTTAATGGCGTTCTCGGTCAGCTCGTGGAACAGAACCCGGTGAAACGCCCTGCCCTTTTTCGCGAGAATTTTCGCGGTGTGCCAGGCAATGGCCTCTCCTTCACGGTCCGGGTCAGGAGCGAGGAATATCTCATCCGCGTCCTCGGCCGCTTTTTTCAGGGCCGCGACCACTTTTTTCTTGGCGGGGATGATTTGATAGTCGGGCTTGAAGTGGTTTTCGATGTCAATGCCGAGCTCGCGCTGCGGCAGGTCCACGATATGGCCCACCGTGGCCTCGACATTGTACTGTTTTCCAAGGTATTTCTTGAGGGTGCGGACCTTGGTGGGAGACTCGACAACAACTAGCGGCTTGGACACGGCTACTGCTCACCTCGTGTAAAGTATTTTCCTGGAAGCTGCTTTGCAAGCCCTTTGATCTCCAGCTCCAGCAGAACTCCCGCGGTTTTACCAGGCGCAAGTTTCAGACGCTCGACCAGCACATCAATATGGGTTGGATAGGAGGCCAGCTCCGCGTAGAGCGACGCCTCCTCCGGGGAAAGGTCCGGAGGCGCGCCGCCGCCCCGTTCCGGCGCCCCGGCGCCCAAAGGGGGGCGCCAGCAGGGGGAAAGCTGCTCCAGAATGTCTTCCGCGCTCTCCACAAGCCCGGCGCCCTGCCGGATGAGCCCGTGGGCGCCCGCGCTCTGGGGGGAACGGGCCGGACCCGGCACCGCGAAAACATCCCTGCCCTGGTCGAGGGCAAGTTTCGCGGTAATGAGCGCCCCGCTCTTTAATCCCGCCTCGACCACCACGGTCGCCTGGCACATACCGCTGATGATGCGGTTCCTTGCCGGGAAATGGTGCGCCTCCGGCGGAGCGAGAACAGGAAACTCCGATAGTGCTCCGCCGCTTTGAACAATCCTGTCAAACAGCCAGGCGTTCTCCCTGGGATACACCAGCCCCAGGCCGCATCCTGTCACCGCGACGGTTCTGCCGCCTCCTGCCAGCGCGCCCTCGTGGGCCGCCGTGTCAATGCCCCGGGCCATGCCGCTCACAACGGCAA
>JAGVGH010000164.1 GCA_020057225.1 Desulfobacterales bacterium
AGGTAATTGCAAAATGAGGCGTAGGTTGGGTGGTTCCGGGCCGCAAGGCCCGGGTTCACCCAACAATTATACCATTATTCCAAGATGTTGGGTGAACCTTCCCTTCGGGCGGAACCACCCGGGCTACCTCAGATTTGTCGTTTCTTAGAGTTTTGCAATTACCTCCTCAACCCTTTAAAATTGCGCGGCGCTCCTGAAAGCGGATGCGTTTGCGCTTGGTTTGTGCTATACTTGGGCTGTCTGTTTTCGGGGCGGCGCTGAGAGTGCCAAAACTCACAGAAGGGACCAGGGCACCGGGAGGAAGTCATGCGAAAACGCAATCTTGGCGGCACGGACATCAAGATCACACCGGTCATCATGGGCACTTGGCAGGCGGGCAAGACCATGTGGCATGGAATCGAGGATAAAAAATCCGTCAAAGCCATCCGCAACGCCTTTGTGGCCGGGATAACCGCCTTCGATACCGCGGAGGTTTACGGGGACGGCCATTCCGAGCGGATTCTGGGCGACGCGCTCAAGGATATCCGTGAAAAAGTGGTCTTTATGACCAAGGTGTTCGCCAACAACCTGTCCCGGGACGCCGTGACTGAAGCCTGCCACCGTTCGCTCAAAAACCTTCAGACCGATTTCATTGATGTGTACCAGATCCACTGGCCTCCGGGATCCTTTGGCAACGCGCCCGTTCCCTTGGAGGAAACCCTGGGCGCCATGCTCAAACTGAAGGAAGAGGGAAAAATCCGGGCTATCGGAGTTTCCAACTTCTCTCTGGACCAGCTTGCGGAGGCCCGGAAACACGCGCCCATTGAAAGCGTCCAGCCGCCCTATTCCCTGTTCTGGCGGCATATTGAAAAAGGGCTTCTGCCCTACTGCGTGGAAAACAACATAACCGTTCTCGCCTACTCCCCCATGGCCCAGGGAATCCTCACGGGCAAATTTGGTCCGGGCCACACCTTTGAGAAGGGCGACAACCGGGCCGCCAACCGCCTGTTTGGACCGGATGTCTTTCCAAAGGCCCTGAAGGCTCTGGAACTGCTCAAACCCATCGCGGCGCGGCACGGGATTACGCTGGGCCAGCTTGCCCTGGCCTGGGTGTGCGCGCAGCCGAACACCTGCGCCATTGCCGGGGCAAGGAGCGCCGAGCAGATTATGGAAAGCGCCAAGGCATCGCTGGTGCGGCTGTCCCCGGAAGACATGGAGGAGATGGACGCCATCAGCAAGCCTGTGATGGCCGCTTTGGACGACAATCCGGTGATGTGGAAGTGGAAGTAGGAGCAGACAGCAAAGGCTTCCACGCGCCGCGGTCCGCCTTGGGGGGCTGCGGCGCGCGTGTTTTTTCCCATGCGCAACCCTTGCCGAGCCAGGGGTAACGGGCAGAGGCGGCATCGAAAGGGCGGGAAGCAACGCAGATGACGGAGACGGGGGACGGAAGCGGGAAACCCGGGCCTCCGCGTCTCCTGGTCCAGGAATGAAGGGTGTCCGGACACCTGGCCCCAGGGGATTTCGGAGAGAAGATGTCCGCAACGGCAAAAGGCCCGTGAAAGCCGGTTGCGGAAACCCGCCAAACGTGCTTATGATGATGCGGCGGCCAGGGCCGCGCCATCCAACGACGGTTTCCGGCGACACCCGCGGGGCTGCGGGAGGCGCCAGGCAAACAACGCATCCACAGGACTGTCACCAGCAAAGGAAGGGTTGAGATGAGCTACGACTTCAACGCCGATGAAATTTTCGCCATTGCCGAAAAAATCGAGGAAAACGGCGAGGCATTCTACCGCCGCGCGGCGCGGGCCATTTCCTGCGAAAAAACCAAGGAGATGCTGGAGCGGCTGGCGGACATGGAAGTGGCGCACAAGAAACTCTTCGCGCTCATGCGCAAGGATCTGCCCGCCCAGGGGCGCCAGAGCACCGTGTTTGACCCGGACGGCGAAGCCGCCCAGTACCTTCAGTCTTTTGCCGACACACGGGTCTTTGACACGCGCCAGGATCCGGCGGCCCTGGTGGATCCCAACTCCTGTTCCGACGCGGACGTGCTCGCGGTTTTGGGATTCGCCGTGGACAGGGAAAAGGACAGCATCGTGTTTTACCTGGGCATGAAAAACCTGGTGCCGGACGCCAAGGGGAAAAAGGACATTGACGCCATCATCGCCGAGGAGATGGGCCATATCCGGATTCTCAACCGGCAGATTGTGGAAGTGAAGCGGCGCTCCGGACTGTAAGCCGCGCGATGGTATTTACCGCGCCGGCCCCTTTGCCTTGGCGTTCGCGCGGGAAAGGGGGCCGGGCACAAGAAGGCTCAAAGAAACGAAACACGCCGCGTCACCGGGGAGGAAATGTCGTGAATACGCCCCTGGGGTCCACATCCCGGCGCAGCACCTCGATAATTCCGTCCGAAGGGGTCTCCGTGGCCGGAATCTCCCCTTCCGGCCTTAACAGCTCAAACCCCGTACACATCTGGGCCTCCGTAAAACCTGCTCCCCCTGGGAGAGGCCCGGGGTGAGGGCATTACTTGTCTGATTGCACCTTGGTGAGGTAATTGCAAAACTCTTAGAAACGACAAATTTGATGTGGGCCGGGTGGTTCCGCCCGAAGGGCAGGTTCACCCAACATCGTTGGAATAATGGTATAATTGTTGGGTGAACCCGGGCCTTGCGGCCCGGAACCACCCAACCTGCGCCTCATTTTGCAATTGCCTCTGGTATCAGAATTTTTATGGTGCGCCATAGCGCCAATAGCGGAAAAAAAAGCTTGAAATATGTTTTAAGGAAGGGTATAAAGTACGGAATAATCCTGAAACCACTGTGCGGAACATTTTCTGGCGCGACCCGGGGCAGGCATTAGGCATCCTGTCTGTTCCAGGCGAACGTCCGTCCGAGAACGCGTCCCGAAGGCCGTTATGGAAAAAAATACTGATCGTCGAGGATGACACCCTGACAGCCTTTGCCGCCCGCAGGCCGTGGTCCCTTTGCCCTCTCCCCGGCGGCCAAGCCTTTCCCCTTGTTATTCCAACTTCCGCCCCTTGCCTCCTCACCCTTTTGACCGGTACAGACGCAGGCTGTTGCCCACGACAGTGAGGCTGCTCGTGGCCATGGCAAGGGCCGCGAGGATGGGATGCAGATGCCGGAGCATTTCCGGAAGAGACTCAAAAGGAGCAAGAACCCCGGCGGCAATGGGAATCAGCGCCACGTTGTACCCAAAGGCCCAGAAAAGGTTTTGCCGGATGGCGCGGGTGGTGGCCCGGGCAAGCCGGACAGCCCTGGGCGCGCCCGAAAGTCCGGCGCCCGCCAAAATCACGTCCCCTGACTCGATGGCCACATCCGTTCCCGCCCCTATGGCAATACCCACGTCCGCCCGGCTGAGAGCGGGCGCGTCGTTCACCCCGTCCCCCACCATGGCAACGACCCGGCCTTTGGCCTGCAGCGACTGGACCAGCTCCGCCTTGTCCCCGGGAAGAACTCCGGCCATCACATGCTCAATGCCGGCCTCGCCCGCCACCGCCCGCGCGGTGTTGATGTTGTCTCCGGTGACCATGTGAACCTCGATTCCCAGGGCGCGAAGCTCCAGAACCGCCTCTTTGGAACCCGGGGCGATGGTGTCCGCAAGGGCCAGAAGCCCCAGCGCCGTGTTGCCCCTGGCCACACCCATCACGGTCCTGCCCTGGCGCTCCAGGCTCTCCGCCTGTTCCAAAAGCGGTCCCGTGTTGACCCCCTGGGTTGCAAGCCAGTCCGGTTTGCCAACGGCCACGCGCTCTCCGCCGGACGTCCCCCGCACTCCCCGGCCTCCCTCGGCGCTGAAGTCCTCGCAGGGTCCAAGGGCAAGACCCCGGTTGTGGGCCTCCCGCACCACGGCTTTGGCCAGGGGATGGGCGGAACCCTGCTCAATGGTGGCGGCAAGCGCAAGAAGGGCGTCTCCGTCCAGTCCGCTGTCCAAGGGTTCCACATCCGTCACCGAGGGTTTGCCCAGGGTGATGGTGCCTGTCTTGTCCAGCACCGCCACATCAATCCGCGCGGCTTTTTCCAGGGCCTCCCCGTTTCGGAAAAGGATTCCGTGTTCCGCCCCGCGCCCTGTGCCCGCCATGATGGCGGTGGGGGTCGCAAGTCCCAGGGCGCAGGGGCAGGCGATGACCAGCACGGCGACGAGACGGATCATGGCGGGCGCGAACCCGGCTCCCGCGGCGAGCCACACGGCGAAGGTGATGAACGCCAAGGCGATCACTGCCGGAACAAAGACCGCCGCCACCTTGTCGGCCACGGCCTGGACCGGGGCCTTGTGCCCCTGGGCCTCCTCGACCATGCGGATGATGTTTGCCAGGGCCGTGTCCCGGCCCACACGGAGGGCGGTGAAGACGAACCGCCCATGGACGTTAAGGGCGCCGCCGGCCACCATGTCGCCGGGACGCTTGTCAACCGGCAACGACTCGCCGGTCAGCATGGACTCGTCCACAGAGGATTCCCCCTCCGTGACCTCTCCGTCCACAGGCACAGACTGCCCGGGCTTCACCACCACCTTGTCTCCCCGCAGCACCTGGGCAACCGGCACTTCCATCTCCGCGCCTTCCCTAAGCACAATGGCCGTCCGGGGCCTGAGCGCCATGAGCTTGCGGATGGCGCCGCCTGTCCGTCCCTTGGTCCGGGCTTCCAGCATCTTCCCGAGTTTGATAAGGGTGATGATGACCGCGGAGGTTTCGAAATACACATGGCCGCCCAGGGCGGGAACAAGGAGCACTGCCAGGGAGTAGAAATAGGCTGTGGAGGAGCCCAGGGCCACCAGGACATCCATGTTGGCTGTCTTGTTCCGGAGGTTTTTCCACGCGCCCCTGTAATAGTCAAAGCCGGTGTAAAACTGGACCGGGGTGGCAAGGGCGAAGAACACCCAGTTGACCCAGGCCGCGTGCGCCCAGTGGGGAAGAAGGCCGAAATCCCGGCCCATGCCGGCAAGAAAAAGGGGCAGGGCAAAGACAAGGCCCGTGAGGAACTTGCGGGTCTGATTCCGTATTTCCGCCTCGCGCGCCAGGGCTTCCTGGTCTCTGGCCTCGTCCCCCTCGACAGGGGAGGCGCCGAATCCGGCCTTGGCCACCGCGGCGGCCATGTCCTCGGGCAGGACCGCGCCCGGGAGGTATTCCACGCGGGCGCGCTCTGTGGCGAAGTTGACGCTGGCGGCGAGCACGCCGGGCACCTTTTTAAGAAGGGTGCGCTCCACGGTCGCCGCGCAGTTGGCGCAGGTCATGCCCGTCACCGCCAGCCCGATCTCCCCCTTGGCGACTCCAAAGCCCGCCTTGTCAATGGCGCCCACAAGCTCCTTAAGCCCGGTTTCGCCGGACTCATAGACCACCGAGGCGCGCCCTGTGGCGAAATTGACCGCTGCCGCGCGCACCCCGGGGGTCTTTTTAAGGAGGGTTCGCTCCACAGTGGCCGCGCAGTTGGCGCAGGTCATCCCTGTGACCGGTATCTCGATCCTGGTCTCGGCCATCAACTTGCCCCTTTCCCGTACTTACTCCGCGGGAAAATTGATTTCTTTGAGCACCGCCCGGAGTTTTTCCTCGGTGGCCGGCGCCTCGAACTCCACGTTGACGGTTTTGGACGCGGGGTTGCCCTCGACCTTGCCGACTCCGGGTACTTCCTTCAGTTCGTTGGTGATGGTCATGACGCAATGGCCGCAGCTTATTTTGGGGACTTTGAACACGATGCCGGACATGGGAGCCTCCTTTGAAAAGGGTTCGGCCGCGGAGAATTACGGCGTTTGCCGGAATTCCGTGCCGCTTGGTTTGGTTGTCTGTCCGGCAGGCACGTCCGTCCTCCCGGAGAAAGACGGGGGCCAGGGCGCGGCTAAAGAAGACCAGGATCCCGTTTTTCGCCGGGAGGACGCCCGCCCGCACAGAGCATCAAGTGGTCACCGGGCGCGTTGAATCCGAACGGATATTGGAAAGGCTGTCCTCCGCTTCCGCCGCGCGCCGGGTTATAACATAACCATGGGCAGGGAAAGGGCAAGTGGGAGAGGAAAAAGGAAAGGCCGGGAAGGGGCGCGCCGTAGTCGCCCTTGTTGCCCTTGGCGGGGGCGATATCCTTCCTCGGGAGTGTTAATAAAAAACAGATGGCGCGGGCGCCTGATGGCAAGACCTGAATCTGCATCAGGATTGTAGTATCTTAACCCGGCAAAGCCGGAGAATTCAAGAGAC
>JAGVGH010000137.1 GCA_020057225.1 Desulfobacterales bacterium
CGGCAATCCCCGCCGCGCGCTTGCCCACGGCACCATGGGCCCCGCGGGCCAATTCCATTCCGTCGCAATCCTGGAACGGGACTAGGGAGGGTACACCATGAAAAAAAACAGGAACGTCGGAATCATTGGCGTTGGACAGTCCCGGTACTCCAGCCACAGGGAAGAGGTCAACCAGCCGGAACTCATCCATGAGGCGGTCCGGGACGCCCTGGCGCACGCCGGAATCACCATGGAGGAGGTGGACTGCGTTGTCCACGGAAACATGGAACTCTTCGAGATGATCCACCAGCCGGACCTTTGGCACTCCCTGGGCCTTGGCTCCGCCGGAAAGGAATGCCTCCGGGTCACCACAGGCGGCACCACCGGCTCCACCCTTGTGTGCGCCGCCGATTACCTTGTGGCCTCGGGCCTCCATGACATCGTCCTGGCCGTGGGCTTTGAAAAACTCCAGGAAGGCCACACCACCGGCGGCATCACCAATATGGCCGACCCCCTCTGGGGCCGCCAGCTTCAGACCGGCGCCCTTACCGGCATGACCGCCGCGGACATGATCGAGGAATTCGGCGAGGAGCGCGCCAAAAAAGTGTCCATGAAATACCGCATCATCATGGACAAACACGCCATGCTGAACGAAAAGGCCCACCGCCGCCTGGGGCTGGAATTCGACCAGGCCGACGAGCTGGCCGTAAACTCCCCGGCCCTGGTGGGCGAGCTCCGCATGATTCACATGTGCTCCCAGAGCGACGGCGCCTGCGCCATGGTTTTCGCCAGCGAGGAAAAAGCCAAACAGCTCAAAAAACAGCCCGCGTGGCTCAAGGATCACATCACCGTCCACCGCGAGGAGATGTTCGGCATGTTCGGCGACGCGCCCTATATCACCACCCACCGCCACGCCGCAACCCAGCTCTTTGAAAGAAACGGCATCACCAATCCCAGAAAAGAGCTGGATTTGTTCGAGATGTACGACCCCTCGAGCTGGTGGGGGCTGGACTGGCTGCGGGAGTTTTTGCTGCTTACGGGCGACGGGCATTTGAAGATGGTGGAGAATGATGAAATCACCATCAACGGGAGTTTCCCGGTCAACCCCTCGGGCGGCGTCATCGCCTCCAACCCCATCGGCGCGACCGCCATGGTGCGCGTGGCCGAGGCCGCGCTGCAAATCATGGGCGAGGCCGGCACGCATCAGATTCCCCGGCGGATCAACCAGGCCCTGGCCTCGGGATTCGGCGGCACCATGTGGACTGTGCTCTTTCTGCTCACCCGCGAGCCGCCCAAATAGCCCTGCGCGCGGCGGCAGGACAGCGGGCGGGCGCCCGCTCCCCACATTCACGGACCGGCGCGTAAAAGACGCGCGTCCGGTCCTTTGAACACATAGGAGGGTGGCATGAATCTCGGCACCATGCTGGACAAAACCGTGGAAAAAAACAGGGACCGCGCGTTCCTGCAGTTCTATGAAGAGACCGTCACCTACGCCGAGTTCGGGCGCCGGGTGAACGTGTTCGCCAACGCCTTGAAAGACCTTGGCTTTGGCCCGGGCGACTTCATCCATGTGCTCGTGCAAAACAGCCCCGAAACCCTGATAGCCCATTACGCGGCCATCAAAATCGGCGCTGTGGCGGGTCCCATCAACGGGTGGTGGAAATCCAAGGAAGTTGAGTACCTGTTGAACGACTCCCATGGCAAGGGGCTGGTCATCGAGGACCAGTACCTCGACATCCTGAAGGAAATCCGGGGCAACTGCCCCCATCTCAAGACCGTCATCGTGGCGGGCAAGGTCCCGGAGGGCGATTACCTTTCCTTTTCCGCGCTCATGGAAAAGGCAAAGGACACTCCGGTGGTCTGCCAGTCCGGGGACGACGACGACGCCTACATCTTCTACACCTCCGGCACCACGGGCAACCCCAAGGGCGTGCTTCTCGCCCACAAAAGCGTGTTCGCCGATGTAAACGGCGTGACACAGCATCTTAGCCTTTCACCGGGCATGACAGTCCTCATCTTCCTGCCCCTCTTCCACGTCAACGCCATGCTCTCCATCACCTTCTCCCTGGCCAACGGCTTCACCGTTGTCCTGCGCCGCCAGTTCTCCGCCAGCGAGTTCTGGGAAGTGGTGGACAAATACAAGGTCAACTTCTGGTCCGCCGTGCCCGCTGTCTATCAGATCCTCCTGAAAGACCCGGGACGCCAGAAATTCGACCTCTCCTCCCTCCGGTTCGGCATCTGCGGCGCCGCGCCCCTCTCCCCGGAAACCTTCCACGAGTTCCAGGACACCTTCAAAATTCCCATCGTCGAGGGCTACGGACTCACCGAGGCCACCTGCGCCTCGACCCTGAACCCCAGGGACGGCGTGCGCAAGCCCGGCTCCATCGGCAAGGCCCTTCCCGGCCAGGAAGTGGCCATTCTGGACGAGGACGGCAACGAATGCCCTGTGGGCGCGCCCGGAGAACTGTGCATCAAGGGCGACGTGGTGATGAAGTGCTACCACAACCGGCCCGAGGACACAGCCAAGACAATCGTCAACGGCTACCTCCACACCGGGGACGTGGCCTACAAGGACCAGGACGGCTATTTCTTCATCGTGGACCGCATCAAGGACATGATCATCCGGGGCGGGGAAAACATCTACCCCCTGGAGATTGACCACGTGGTGGCCAACCATCCCAAGGTCCAGGAGGCCGCGACAGTAGGCGTGCCGGACAAAACCATGGGCGAGGAGGTGAAAGTCTATGTCATCGCCAAAGACTCCTCCCTCACCCCCGAAGAAGTCATCGAGCACTGCAAAAAGAACCTCGCAGGCTTCAAGGTGCCCAAATATGTGGAAATCCTTGAGGATGAGGATTTCCCCAGAAGCCCCATCGGCAAAATCCTGAAAAAAGAGCTCCGGGTGTGGGCCAAGGCCGGGGAACGTCCCAAGAAGAGCGCAGGCCCTGTGGTGACTGTGGCCGACATCTTCGGCACCATGGAGTCCCGGGTCAACCCCGAAGGCGTCCAGGGAATTACCGCCAACTACGGTTATGTCATCACCGGCGACGGCGGCGGGGACTACACGGTCTCGGTTACAGACGGCAAGGTCAAGGTGCTCACCGGCATCCACGGGCCCCAGGTCACCACCACCTGCTCGGCCAAGGACTGGATTGCCATCACCCTGGGCAAGCTGGACGGCATGACCGCGTTCACCTCGGGCCGCCTCAAGGTCGAGGGCGACTTCGGCCTTCTCACCAAGGCCACCAAGTTCTTCAAAAAATACCAGCCCCCCGCCGCCGCTCCCGAGGCCACGGTGGAGGACATCTTCGGCACCATGGAGTCCCGGGTCAATCCCGAGGGGGTAAAAGGCGTCACCGGAAACTTCGGCTATGTCATCACCGGCGACAACGGCGGAGACTGGACCGTCTCGGTCAAGGACGACAAGGTCCGGGTGCTCAAGGGCATCCATGACCCCAACGTCACCACCGCCTGCTCGGCCAAGGACTGGATCGCCATCACCCTGGGCAAGCTCGACGGCATGACCGCGTTCACCTCGGGCCGTCTCAAGGTCGAGGGAGACTTCGGCCTTCTCACCAAGGCCACCAAGTTCTTCAAAAAATACGCGCCTCCCAGCGCGGCGGGCCAGGAAAAAAAGGAAGAGGAGCTGATAGTCAAAAAGCAAATCCTCTCCATTCCCCAGCGCTTCGCCACCGGGCCGGTCATGGGCAAATTCCTTAAGGCGTTCAAGGAAAAACGCATCCTCGCCAACGTGTGCCCCAAATGCGGACGCAAGCACCTGCCCCCCCGGGAGGTCTGCGCCGTGTGCGTGGTGCGGAACGGGGAATGGGTCGAGGTGGGACCCCAGGGCACCATCGCCATCCTGGACGTGGCCTACTACGCCAGCCCGGACCCCCTCTCGGGCGAGAGCCGCGAAACCCCCTACTGCTCGTTCCACGTGCTTCTGGACGGCTGCAAGGGCCACGAAACCCTGTGGCACGAGCTCAAGGCCGACGACATTCCCCGCGCCAAAAAAGGCATGCGGGTCCGGCCGGTGTGGGCGGAAAAACGCAAGGGCGCCATCACGGACATCATGTACTTCGAGCTCATTGACTAAGGAGGCTGGTCATGCACCCTACAGAGACCGATAAAAAAGACGCGTTCGTGGTGGAAGGCAAGCTCGCCCTGCCCTACCAGTATTTCGCGGGAAGGACTGGCAGCCGCTTCATCCTGGGCCTTCGGGACGACAAAAAAATCCGGGGCACCCGCTGTGACACATGCAACAAGGTGTTTGTGCCGCCGCGCCAGGTGTGCGACAGGTGCTTTGAGAAAATCGAGGACAAATGGGTGGATGCGGGTCCGGAAGGCACGGTGACCGGCTATACTGTCATCCGCTACGCGGAGCCGCACCAGCCGGAAAAGCCGCCCTACATTCTCGCCCTCATCAAGCTGGACAACGCGGACACGCCAATCGCCCACATCGTGAAGGGTGTGCCCGCAAGCCAGATGAAGACAGGCATGCGGGTCTATCCGGTCTTTGCCAAAAAGACCATGGACTCCATTCTGGATATCAGCCATTTCCGCGTGGTCAAGCCCGCGTTCGAGCTGGGCTACACCTACGAGGAACTGGAAGTGGGCATGTCCGCGAGCTTTACCAAGACCATCACGGAAACGGACGTGTATCTGTTCGCGGGCATCTCGGGCGACTTCAACCCCATGCACTTAAACGAGGAGTTCGCCAAGCTCACGCCCTTTGGCACGCGCATCGCCCACGGGGTGCTGCCGCAAAGCCTCATTGCGCCGGTGTTGGGGATGAAGCTGCCGGGCCTGGGCACAGTGGCGCTGGAAATCACCACCCGGTTCAAGGGACCCACGTATTTCGGGGACACGGTGACAGCCACCGCGGAAGTGGTGGAACTGCTGCCGGAGAAGAAGCGGGCGCGTCTTGCGCTCTCGTGGACCAACCAGAGGGGTGAACTGATAGGCGAGGGCACGGCGGTGGTGATTCCGCCGGGTGCCCTGCCCATGAAGAAGTAGGGACGGGAGGACGCGGGTTAAAACAAAGGCCGGGGGCGCGGGGAAAAGCGCCTCCGGCCTTCCTATTTTGAAGTCCCCGCTTCCGGAGTTTGCTTTCCCCCCAAAGCCGCGTGCATGTCCGCCACATAGCCCAGGCGCGCCTCCTCGTTCGGACGCACCAAGGCCACGGACTCGCGCTCCGTGCAGGAAACCACTGTGGCCTTGGCCACCGGGCAGCCGTTCTCGCACAGCACATACAGCTCCATCCCCGGACGCGCCCCATGGGCCGTTCCCAGACCAAAGGTGATGTGTGATCCCTCCGGGGACTTCTTCATCATATATATTTCAGCCCTGCCCTCTTTCGCCATCTCTTTCTCCAGGACCCTTGCGGCAAGAAAAGAGCCAAGAGCCGAAAAGAGCGCCATGACGAACAGAAGAACGGCCAAAGGAAAAGGCCGCGTTCCTATAAGCCGCTCGAAATAATAAGGGGAGTGCTTTTGAAGCTCCTTGAGGTTTGCCCTGACAACCACCCGGAACCGCAACTGGGGGTTCACGGTTTTCTCCGCCGGGCCTTTCACCGAGAGGACAACCTCTCCAGGCCCGGCGCCGGGAAGGACGGTGACTGTCCCCTTCCACATCTTCCCGCCAAACCAGAACCCCTTGTAAACAGCCTCCGGCACAAGGCGGATATCGTCCCCGCCCCCTTCAATCCGAAGGTCCGGCAATTCCGCCGCTCCCGCGGGCATCGGCCCGTTGATGGGCAAGGCCCGCCCTGGGACAAGCTCCAGCACGTTAAACCCTTCGCGGTACTTGGCGGTGAGTCCGTCCAGAACCGCAAGCGCGCACAACGCGCACAAAATTCCCGCCAACGTGCTGGTTGCGCGCCTGATTGCCGCGATGCGCTGTGTTGTCATGCGCCGGTTTCGCTTTTCCGCGCCCTGGAACCCCTGACAATGTAATAACCCGCCACAATGGTGGGCGCGAGCATGGCTAAAAAGCTTTTGAAAAACATGCCCGTCAACTGCTCCGGATGGCGGGAGGCAAACCACATGCTCACGAACAGTTCCAGAAGGACAACAAGGTCCACCGCCACCATACGAAGCTGCTGTTCGATGCTAAGACCGGACATGAAGGTTTTTTCTTCCATGGCGCTTCTCCTTTGCCCTTTCCGCAAGGGGGCGGCCCGGGCGCCTGGACCGCCCCTGTTTTTCATCCAGGTTACTTTTTGAAGATGTCGGTCTTGGTGACGTTCATCATCCGCAGCGAGACGCCCTCTTCCTTGTAATAGACACGAACCTCGTCGCCCGCGTCCCATGTGGCGTCCGGAAGCTCGAAATACTCATCGGGCACCGAGAAGGTGACAAGCAGTTTCTGGCGTCCGGAGAAGATGGTGATGGTCTTTTTGTCCCGGTCAATGGCCGGGAACTTCTTGTCCTTGACCAGAGGATGGTCTTTGGCGATTTTTTCCTTTGTGTCAATCAGGGTAAAGTCCACGGTTTTAAAGACCACCGCCTTGGGGTCGTAATACACGACCTTGTTTTTCTCAACATCCAGCTTCATCCGGTACCCTGCCTTGGGATCCGGCCCCATCTCCTTCTTGTCCGCGGGCACCTTGTAGGTGAAGGGCGGAAGGATCGAGTAGTCCGGATGCTGCCAGTCATTGGCCTTGTCCCGGATGAGGGTCACCGTGCCCGCCTCTTTGTCAAAGGCAACCGTCCGGCCCTGGTCAACCTTGCCGTATTCCCCGCAGCCCCACGCAGCCAGGGAAACCAGGCAAAGCAGGGCAACCGCGACATAACGTTTTTTCAACATGGTACGCTCCTTTTCTAACACCTTTCGTGTCGCGCCGTTTGATTACTTGACGGTGTTGCCTTTTTTCATTGCCAGCTCGTTCTTGGCGCCCTTGACCATCTGGTAGAAGATGTACACGGACATGCAGCCCACAAGGCCCAGAATCAAGGCTGTGGCGCCCGCGTTCAGGGCGTCTTTCATGCTCGGCACCCAGGGCTGCACGAGCTTCATCAGAATCGAGATGGCGCAGCCGATAACGGCGAGACCAAAGGCCACGCGGATGCCGTAGCCCTTGATGTACTTGGTGGCGACAGCGCCGACCTGGGCGCCCACCGCGGCTCCCACCAGCATGATGAGGGCGGCCACGAGCTCGGTGCGGCCTTTCAGCGTATAGGTGCCCGCGCCGTACAGACCGGAAATCATGACCTCGAACAGGTCCGTGCCCACGGCGACGTGGGTGGGGCAGCCGATGAGGTAGATGAGGGCGGGCATGCGGATGAGGCCGCCGCCGATTCCCAGGATGCCGGCGAGCCAGCCGGTGAAGAAGCTCACGAGGATGGGCAGCCACGCGGTGCAGACGATGCCTGCGACCTCAAGGTGAATCATGGGGGGGATTTTAATCTTGTGCAGCGTCTTGTGCCACTCGATGCCGGTGGCAAGGGCGTCCACTTCCTTGCCTGCCGCCTTGGCGGCCTGTTCTTTGGCGCGGCGCTTTGCCACGTCGTGGAACACCATCCATGCGATGAGAATGAGAAGGGCGATGTAGATCCAGCGGACCACCACTTCCACGTTCCCCAAGCGCTCGAGCCACATGATCATCTGGGCGCCCACCTCGAATCCCGCGACGGTGCCAAAGAGCATGATCAGGCCGAGTTTGTAGTCCACATTGCCGAATTTTCCGTGCCGCATGGTGGAGATGAGCGATTTGCCCGCCATGTGGGCGATGTCTGTACCGATGGCGAAGGCCATGGGAAATCCGAGAATGTTAAGGCCGGGAGTGACCATCCAGGCGCCGCCCATGCCGAAAAAGCCGCCGATGATGCCCACGCCGACCCCCAGGATGATGAGGCCCGGCCAGAATATTTTGACGCCCGCAATGGGCATGAGGATATACAGCCATTCCATGTTCACGTCCTCCTTTTGGCCTTAAATTTTAGTGCTCGGCGAGTTCCCTGGATTTCAGGTCAATTCCGATCATGCTCATAACGATGTCGGCGATAACCCCGAAAATCACGCCGACAACGGGAATCAGCACAACCGTGAGGAGCGTGAAGTAAAAATGGCTCTCGTTATAGAGGTTGCCCCACCAAGCCAGAATGCCCGAGAGCTTGCGCGTGTCGGACACGATGACCACATAGCTCGCGCCTCCTCCGCCAGCGGCCAGCACAGTGGCAGGCAGCGTCAACACAAAAAACGCCGCCATCAGATACAGATTCCACAGCTTCCTTTTCATTCCTTCCTCCTTTTTCCGCATTGCTTAAACTGTTGCGCGCTTCGTTTAGTCCCTAAAAAGAAACAGGCGAAACGGCCTGTTAACGTACCACCAGAACAGAGCAGGGCGCGTGGGCGACCACCCGCTGGGCCACGCTGCCAATGATGAACCGGTCGAGTCCCTTTTTGGCGCGGCGGCCCAGAATGATCAAATCCGCGTGCCCGGTCTCCGCGTGTTTCACGATGACATCCGCAGGAGACTGCCCGGACATGACAGCCGCGCCTGCCTCCATTCCCATAACCTTGGCTTTTTCCTGATATCTCTTTGCCGCGGCTTTTGCGGCGCCCAAAAGCTGCTCGTTGATGTTGCCGTAATCAAACACGTCCCCGCCCTCGCTGAAATTTTCCGCGACCACCAGAATTTCCAGTCCGGCGTTTTGGGCCTTTGCGGTTTCCACTGCCTTGGCCAGCACGGTGTCCGAGCTTTGCGTGAGATCCAGGGCGACCAGTATCTTCATGATGACTCCCTCCTTTGCTGTAAGTGGCGAGGTTTGCGTCCTCAAGCGGAATCTGCGCTTGCACGACCGCCCCGCTAAGAAGCAAACGGGATGCCAATCTTTTAACTTGACAAAATCATTGGGAATCGTTAATCATGCAAAAAGGTTTGCGCGAAAAATGCAATACCGCATGCGCGTTTTTCCCTGATTCGCGCAAAATTTTGAGGCACTTATGCGCTATTCCAGCCCCCTGCCTGTCACCTCCTTCTTCTCTGGCGGCTTCTCCTCCTGGAGCATCCGGAAACGCCTCTTCGTTATCCTCATCCCCCCTGTCATCCTCATCCTCGCTGTCACCGGAAACGCCATGTACCGCGTGAGCGCCCACTATCTGAGCCTCGCCCTCGAACGCAACGCCCGCCTTCTGGCCATGGCCCAGGCCCATGAAATGGAAACCCTTTTAAAAAGCGCCCGCGGAGACCTCCTCTTTCTCGCTCAAAACCCCGTCACAGCCCAAGGACTCACGCGGTTCCTCCTATCCAAAAACTCGCTCACCGACGGCCTTTACCGGGAGCTCGCCTGGGAAACCGACAATCCAAAGTCCAGGTTCGCCCTGGTGCAACCCGGAGGGAAACCCGTTGAAATCACCCCCGGCCAGGCCGCTGTTCTTCCCGCGGGACCGTTCACAGCCCGGTTCCCCGGAGAAAACTCCCCGCCGGGCCATGTGTCCATTTCTCCTCTCCTCACCGTCACCTACCCTTCCATTGGCGCGGACGGCTCTCCCCAGACATTCCGGTTTCCTGTCTTTCGCCTTTCAACCGGAGTGTTCTCCGCGGCGGGAGAGCGCCAAGGCACTCTCATGCTCTCGGTGGACGCCCGCGGCCTGAGAAACATTCTTTCCATTTACAATTCCACCCAGTCCCCCTTGTACGCGTTTCCCAGGACCTCGGAGAAGCGCTACAGCTTCTTTTTCGACCCCCTAGGCTGGATTCTTTTTCAGTCGGAAAACACCGGAGACTGGGAGCGGGAGCCGGGAACCGACACCGCGCGCTCCGGCCTGCGGGGGGATCTTGGGAAACCCGGCCAGGAGGCCGCCTTCCGTCCATCTCCGGAGCACGACACCTATTGGACCATGGTCGCTGACGTGCAGGGGGGGAAACACGGCTCCCTGGATATTGGCGCGGACCTCGCCTCATCAGGCTCCTTCTCCCGGCCCTATTTTTTAAGCTACGCCCCGGTGCGTTTTCCGGAAAACCCTTCCCGCCCCCCCCAAATCATCGGCGGCGTGGCCTATGTGGACACAAGCCTTCTCACCACAACTTCCTCCTCCCGTCAGCTGGATGTCATGTTCACCATGACAATATTCACCATTCTCGTCATTTCCGGCCTTATCATGTTCCTCTCAAGGGCCATCGTCCGCCCTGTCCTGCGGCTCACCTCTGTTGTGCGCTCCATGCATAACGAGGGCGCCCTGCATGAAATCACGCTTCCCCCCATGGACCGCGAAACCACCATGCTGCAGGAGGCCATCAACACCATGATCTCCTCCATCCATACGCAGGGCCGTGAAATCCTGCTCAAAGACGAACACATCCGGGCCGTGAGCCAAAGACAGCCAGCGGAACTCGACACGGAGGCGCTTGTCCAGGCCAACGACATGGGCATCGCCGGATCAAGCTCCACCATGGCCCGGCTGCGCGGCCTCATACGAAAAGCCGCGGCAACGGACGCCGATGTTCTCATTATCGGGGAAACAGGAACCGGAAAAGAACTCACCGCCGAGGCCATTCACAAGGAAAGCGCCCGCTCCGGAGGACCGTTCATCTCCATCAACTGCGGAGCCCTGGACGAAAACCTGCTCCTCGACGCCCTGTTCGGCCACGTCAAGGGAGCGTTCTCCGAGGCCAAAACCGACAGAAAAGGCGCGTTTAACGCCGCGGACGGCGGCACCCTGCTCTTGGATGAAATCGGAAACGCCTCGGTCAAGGTGCAACAGGCGCTCTTGCGGGCGCTGTCGGTCCGGAGAATCCGCCCGCTTGGGAGTGACGGGGAAATTCCCTTTGACGCGCGGGTCATGGCGGCCACCAACGTGGATTTAACGGAAAGCGTCAAGGCGGGGACATTCCGGGAGGACCTCTATTACCGCCTTAAGGTGATCACCATTCCCACCCCGCCCCTTCGGGACCACAAAGAAGATATTCCCCTCATGGCGGCGCACTTTCTCCAGGAAGCCGGGAAATTTATGAAAAAAGAAAATTTCCGGTTCAGCCGCGGCGCCCTGGAGAGACTCCTTTCGCATGACTGGCCTGGAAACGCCCGGGAACTCAAAAACTGCATTACACGCGCCATGGCCCTGGCGGAGGGAGATATTCTGTATATGGAGGATCTGCGGCTGGACGACCAGGCATTCCCCCCTCCGCGCGGCGAAACCGCCCGGCCGGAGGTGTTGGCTATCGCGCCCCAGGCCCGGGATTCCATCCTTTCCGTTCCTGGTTCGGACCCTTTTGCCCCGGAAGTGGAAGAAGACAGGCTCTTTTTTCCGGACGAAAAAGCGCCGCGCCTGAATCCCCGGCAAAAGAAAGCCTGGGCGTTTATTCAGACGCGGGCTTCCATCAACCGTGCCGAATACCAGAAAATTGTAGGGGGCGACATGCCTGACCGGACAGCCCAGTACGATTTGCAGGACTTGGTCAAAAAAGGGTTGTTAAAAAAGGTTGGGAAAGGGCCTGCCACGCAATACTTTCCCGCAAACCCTAAAAAGGCTTGAAAGACGCGCAAATAACACGCAAACAAGACGCGCAAACCAGATTTCAAGATGGATTCAGCCCATGCCAAAAATGGAAAGCGAAATCCTTAACAATTTGATTAAATTGTGTTATCGTATTTTCCGCAAACAAAGGCAAATCCCGCAGGAAGACGAAAACCTCGCCTTCCGGGAAAAGTACGCTGAATTCACAAAATTTTTAGAATCCAACACCGAGCTTCTAAAAATCATCTCGGACATGGAGGTCAAACTGGAAGGCCACGAGGTCTTCGGCACCTCCTACGTCAAATCCCAAATCACCCGGGCCGCCTTCCACTCCATGCGTCTTGTGGACAGCTTTGAAAAAATGAGCGGCAAAAAGGTCCCCCTGCTCACGGAACTGGTGGACGAGATCGGGGCGCGGCTTTCGGAATGCCTGGAACTTACCGGCGAGACCAAATCCCAGGTCTTTGTGCTGCCTTACGACCGCGTAAGCAAAGAGATGGAATACGAGGTCGGCGGCAAAAGCGCGAACCTTGGCGAGCTCAAAAGCAAACTCGGCATTCCCGTTCCCAGGGGCTTCGCCATTACAACCCACGCGTTCCGCGCCTTTTTCGACGCGGCAGGTCTTTGGAACGAGATTGCCAAGAAAAAAATGATGCTGTCCCCTGACGACCCGGGAGTGATATCCCAGGTTGGAGAAGACATTCAGCGTCTCATTTCCGGCTCTGAAATACCCGGCGATGTTGCGGAGGCTCTGGAGAAGGCCCACAGGAATCTGGAGGAGGAAACCGGCCTTGGACCTGACGGGCTTTTTGTCGCTGTCCGTTCCAGCGCTGTGGGCGAGGATTCGGAGCTGTCCTTTGCGGGCCAGTACGCCACTGTTCTCAATGTCCCCGCGGGCGGCCTGGTGGAGGCGTATAAGGCTGTTTTGACAAGCCTCTACACTCCCCGCGCCATTTCCTACCGGTATATCACCGGCGTGGTGAGTGAACAGACAGCCATGGGGGCGGCCTGCCTGGAAATGGTGCGCGCCCGCGTAAGCGGCGTGCTCTTCACCCGCCATCCCCTTCATCCCGCCAGCGATACCCTGCTCATCAACGCCTTGTGGGGCCTAGGTCCCTATGTTGTGGACGGCGTGCTCTCCCCGGACAGCTTCGAGGTGGCCCGCGACGGCTCCGGACGGATTGTTTCCCGGACCATCGCCGATAAAAACAGGAAGCTCGCCCCCGCGCCCGAAGGTGGAACCCGGGAAGAGCCGGTTTTTCCGCCGGAAAGCACATCCCCCTGTCTGGACGACGCGGCAATACAGCGGCTCACGGAATACGCCCTTCGCATTGAAGAACACTACGGCGCTCCCCAGGATATTGAGTGGGCCATTGACGGGGAAGGGTCTATCCGGATATTGCAGGCCCGGCCCCTGGTGCTCAAGGACACCGACGAGGCGCGGCGGATCGCGGGCCCGGAGCCGGGGTACGAAGTGCTTATTGAGGGCGGGGTGACAGCCATGCCTGGCACAGGCTGCGGGCCTGTTTTTCTGGCGGAGGACGATGAGGAGGATTTCTCGGATTTTCCGGAAGGAGGGGTGCTGGTGGCGGCCCACTCCTCTCCCAGGTTCATGGTGGTCATGCGCAAGGCCCAGGCCATTGCGACCGATTTCGGAAGCGTCACCGGGCACATGGCCGCCTTGTCCCGGGAGTTTGGCGTGCCCACGGTCCTGTCCATGAAAACCGTCACCAAGGCTCTTATGCCCGGGGAAACCGTGACCGTGGACGCCCACGCGGGGCGTGTGTACCGGGGGCGCGTGGAAAAGATACTCGGGGAGCGCCCCAGGCCCGCGCCTGTGATGAAAAGCACTCCCGTTTACCAGCTTCTCAAGCGGGCCGCGGGCCACATTGTGCCGTTGAATCTGGTGAACCCCAAATCCCCCGGATTTTCACCGCGGCATTGCGCCACAATCCATGATGTCATGCGGTATCTGCATGAAAAATCCTACGAGGAAATGTTTTCACTCGGAGACAAGGTCTCCGGGCTGGGCGGGGCGGCAAAGCTCAACGCGCGGCTGGGACTGGACGCGCATATCATTGACCTGGGGGATGGACTGGTCCGCGGCAGAGAGGACGCCGGAGACGTGGGAATTGAAGACATTCAGTCCCGTCCCCTGGCGGCGCTGCTTTCAGGGATGGTACTTTCGCAGGGCGAAAGACCCCAGGTCCGGCCTGTGGACATGCAGGGCTTTTTGTCGGTGCTTTCGGAGCAGGTTCTCGCCTCTCCAAAAGGCCCGGGGGGGGAGCGTTTTGGCGAAAAAAGCTTCGCCATTGTGTCGGACAAATACCTTAATTTCAGCTCGCGGGTGGGATACCATTACGCCATTCTGGACTGTTTCTGCGGAGCCACCATCAACAAAAACTACATCACCTTTGCGTTCAAGGGCGGCGCCGCGGACCCTGTCCGGCGCAACCGCAGGGTCCGGGCCATCGCCATGGTGCTCTCCCGCATGGGGTTCACCGTGGCCGTGACCGGAGACCGGGTGGACGCCCGGTTCCAGAAGATGGAGCCTGATGAGATTGAGCAGAAGCTGGTTATTCTTGGGAAACTTTTGCAGATTACACGGCAGATGGACATGCTCATGTCCAGCGAGGCGTCTGTGGCGGCGTTCGCGGAGAAGTTCCTGTCCGGGGGGTATGACCGCGGCGGCGCTTCCCGGGAGCGGGGGTAGGGTTTGGCGGACTTGCGATGCCTCATATATGGCTGGATAATACCAAAATGCGGTCCAATCCGTAACACCTGCTGAAAGCTCCCGCTCAATCTCCCTCTCCCTGCGGGAGAGGGCCGGGGTGAGGGCATACCTTGTCTGATTGCGCCTTGGCATGACTCCTGACTCCCGCCCGCAATCATGTCGCAAGCGTCTTGGCAAGCTGCCCCAGGTAGAAACGGGCGTGGCTGACGCATCCGGCCATGTTGGCCCGGTGGTTGGCGAGAATTCCGCCATAGCCGCTGTCCGTGATTATCCACGGGTCTATCTCGGCCGCCCGCTCCAGGGAATGGATGGCATGGGCCATGAGATCCCCTCCGTGCCGCGCCTCGATAGTCGCGGAAAACTCCTCGTTTACAGCCTTGATGATGGGCAGCATGGCTCCGGCAACGCCCTGGGCGTAAAAGAAATAATTATCCGCGGACATCCATCCCACAGACCGCCCGTCATCCTCGTATTCCTTCACCAGATTCTCGTCGCAGCTTCCCAACAGGTCCTCGAAGGTGAGCAGGAGGGGAATGAGGCTGTCGGCCCGAAGATAGAACGTGGCCTCCCCGCGGATGAGCTTTTGCTTGTAGGCTTCCATCTCATCGAGACCGTCTTTGAACTTGCTCTCCGCGGACGGAAACCAGTACTGGTCGGCCTTGATCATAAACCAGTTCATGGCCTTCTCAAGGTTCGGGTCAATACTGGCCTGAGACCCTGTGCGGGACAACCTCTCCGCCAAAGTCACGGCGGTTCTCCGGGTGACTTCAAGGACGCCTATCTGGTAGTTTTCAACGTTGTCGCCAATCCAGAGGATGTCATTGGGCCGCCAGCCCCAAAATCTCTCACGGAGTTCAAAATTGATGGGACTCATGGCCGCGTCCATGAAGACCACGCCCTTGGGAAGGGGGGCTGACGGCGAGGCGGGCTGGGCATCTTTCTTGGCCGGAGCCGCCGGGGAATGGACGCCCGGGGCGGGTTTCTCCGCCGCCTGGCCCCCGGTTTTTGCCACCGCCTCCCTGGCCGGATCCGCGCGGGTCTCCGCGGAAGGCTCCGAATAAGCCCTGGGGCGCGCATCCGGCGCGCCTGGCGTGCGCGCCGGGGCGAACAGGACGGCCAGTATCCAGAGAAGCACCACCGCCGCCAGGGACGCGGCCACAATCCGGGCCGCCATGTAGTTGCGAAATCCGGCCTCGTCCCCAGACCACCCCAGCATCTTGGCGCCTTGCTCCATTACAGTCCCTTCCTTAACCTGTCACGCGCCCTCGCGCAGCTTCCGCGTGTCGCCAATCCTGAGCGTCACCTTTTGCGAGTCAAAATACTCGATGAGCGGAATGACGAACTTGCGCGACGCGCCGGTCATGTCTTTAAATTCCGGCGTTCCGATTTCCCCTTTGTCTTTAAGATATGCCACGAGCCGCTGGCGCAGGTCTTCGATGGCGGTTTTGTCAAAGAAGAGGTCTTGCTTGACCTTGACCAGATCCTTTTTTTCGGCCATGTGGGTGAGAATTTCCAGAATACGTTTTTCAGAAGCGCCCATGGTTCCGGAAAGATCCTTGGGGGTTGGCGGCATAAGGCCCGCATCCCGCATGGAGGCCGCGATTTTTTTCTCGAGCTCCGCCCCTTCGCCCGCAAGCTCCGCCTTGTGCTCCGCAAGCCGCACCAGGTCTTCGGCGGTCACAAGCCTTCCCTGGCGCTCCAGGATTTCAAGCATCTGGTGGAACACCTTGGGGTCCACCACAGAGGGAAACTTGCTTTTCAATTCTTCCTTGGGCATTCCCGGCTTGAGGGGGTTTGCCTTGTGGTACGCGGCAAGGTGGTCCAGGGCGCGTTTTTCGAGATCCCGCATGACAAACTGGTGGACAAAGATTTTCGCCTCCCGGCCCGCCTGCACGAGTTCCTTTTTAGACAGAAGCCCCTGGCAAAGGTCCGCGAGCTTTTTTTCCGGAAGATTGCACATGAGAAGCAGTTCCCGGAAGGAGGCTCCCGAATATCCGGCCGCCGCGGTGGTGAGGCTCACCAGTTCTTTCGGGCTTGCGGAGGCGATGTTTAGAAGCTCTTCCCGTGCCTTGGTTCCGCCGCTTTTGTGTTTTTTGGGCACAGGGTTCAATACCACGCCGCCCCCCACAGTGTCCACCGGAGAAGTTCCGCGGATGACGAACCTGTCGTCCTTGACCAGGCACACAGGGGTTTCGAGGCGCATCTGGGCCATGGCCGAGCCCCCGGGTTCGAGCTCGTCCATGCCAAGGAGCACGACTTTGCCCAAAACCTCGCTGGTGCCTGTGTGGAAGCGGACCAGGGTTCGGGTTTTAAACGGCCGGTCCAGGTGGGGCAGAAGCGTCAAGGAAATATCCACCATGTAGCTGGGGGCCAGCGTCCCGGGCATGGCCACCACGTTTCCCCGGAGAACGGCGCTCTTATCCACGCCCTGGAAGTTGATGGCGGTGCGCATTCCTTCCCTGGCTTCGGGCACGGAGTCGTTATGCACCTGGAGTCCCCGAACCTTGGAGCGGACGTTTACCGGAAATATCTCCACGGCGTCGCCCAAGGCGACCTTGCCGGAAACGATTGTGCCGGTGATGACAGTGCCGAAGCCGCGCATGGTGAAGACCCGGTCCACGGGGAGCCGGAAGAGTCCCTGGGGCGGCTGGTCGGGGATTTTTTCGCAGATTTGGTCGAGGGTGCGTTTGAAATCGTCCAGGCCCTGGCCGGTGACCGCGGAGACGCGGACCACCGGGGCGTCTTCGAGGAACGAGCCTTTGAGGAATTCCCGCACGTCCTCGGTGACAAGGCCGAGCCAGTCCTCGTCCACCATGTCCGTTTTGGTGAGCGCCACAAGGCCGTGGGACACGCCCAGAAGGGAGCAGATGTTCAGGTGCTCCCGGGTCTGGGGCATGACCCCCTCGTCCGCGGCGATGACCATGGCCACCACGTCAATGCCTGTGGCGCCGGCCACCATGTTTTTGACAAACCGCTCGTGTCCGGGAACGTCAATCACGCCCACCCGGAGCCCGCCGGGAAGGTCGAGAGCGGCGAAGCCCAGCTCGATGGTGATGCCCCGGCGCTTCTCCTCCAGCAGGCGGTCGGTGTCGGTTCCGGTGAGCGCCTTGATAAGGCTTGTCTTGCCGTGGTCAATATGTCCGGCGGTGCCGAGGATTATCTGTTTCATGCCGTGGCTTCCGAAGCGTTCACGTTACATGGCCTTGGCCGCGTCAAAGGCGGCGGCGTTATCCCTCCCTGTCCTTGCGGAGTTTTTCCACAATGTAGGCCACACCCACCAGGACACCGGCAAGAACCAGGGAATAGCCCGCATGGGCCTCCGGGTGGAATATCCGCATTGCGGCATAGGCGGCGGCTGTGCCTACCGCCGCGCGTATGAGAAAAACAGACACAAAAGCCTCCTTTGGATCCGCGCCGCACGGCCCGGCGTGAAAAGCGCGCGGGGAAACAAGGAGGGCCGCGCGCCGGGGCATGTCAACACATATAGAAGACGCCCTTTTTGGTCAACAGGCAAGTTCCGGGCGCGCCTTTTCAGCGCGGCTCTTTGCCCAAAAGTCCCTTGAGCGCCGCCCAGTCCATGGCCTCCAGGGCGGCTCTGGCCCGTTTGGCCTCGCCCTTCACGGAAACGACAAGGGTCTGGACCTCGGTGTGGGGCGCGCCCGCCCGGGACACGGAGCGCACGCGCGTCACATCCTCCGACGTTTCAGGCGGCAGCCAGTTGCCCAGAAAGACATAGGTCATCCCTTCCTCCCAGACCGTGCCTTCCTGCCGCCCCTCCCGATGCCGGCAGGCCGGAAAACCGCCGACAGGGTCAAGGGCCTCCGGGGCGACCTCGTAAAACTCCTCGGAGAACACATTGGCGCGGATAAGGATATCCAGGGTGACATCCTTGGCCAGGTGCGGGGAAACCGCTGTGTTAAGCTCCTGATCGTTTGCCTCCTGGATTTTCGCAAGTTTGGTCTGCACATCCTCCATCTCTTGTTGCCTGGCCTGCATCCCGGCTATGTTGCCGCTCTGGGCGGCGGCCCCCATCTCCGCGGCGATGGCCTCCATTTTTTTCATAAGGGCGTCCCGGGCCGCGTTCTCAAGATGGGCGTTCATCACCTTGCCGCCCGCGTCCAGCATCTTCACGTCGGCGGCCCTTTTGGTCACGTCATCTTGAAAGCGCAGAGAATACACAGCGGTCAGGGGGGAGAATTCCGCGCCAATCCCCACGCTGTCCGTTAGGAACGGCTGGTCTCTGTAGTCCTCTCTCCAGCCCTGGGGCGCCGGGGGGCACGCTTTCTCAAACACCTTGTAAATATTGGCGTAAAACGCCTTTTCCCCGGGTTTCGCGGGCCTGCTTTCCCCGTCCGCCGGCGCCTGGGCTGTCCAGAGGGCAAAGACCGCCAGGGCCGCAAGGCAAACACCACTTTTTTTCATAACGGGTCTCCATGCCCGCGCGCCTTAAAATGCGCGGAGCGGCAAAGGTTTTTAATCAGAGGTAATTGCAAAAGGAGGCGCAGGTTGGGTGGTTCCGGGCCGCAAGGCCCGGGTTCACCCAACATTTCTAAATGATTCCTATATGTTGGGTGAACCTGCCCTTCGGGCGGAACCACCCGGCCTACCTCAAGTTTGTCGTTTCTTAGAGTTTTGCAATTACCTCATCAGCCTGCTTTTTTTCTGTGGAGATCGAACACGCGGGCGGGCGCGCCGGCAGAATTGCGCGAACAGGGGCGCCGCGGATTCCAGGATATTTCCCCAGGCAAAGCCGTTGCCGAGGGTCTCGACAATGGCGTCGCGCAGGAGACCGGGGGTCTTAGGATGCTCGTTGAACCCGAAAAGCTGCCGTCGGCGCATGGGAGGATCCTTGGAGGGTTGGAGTTGGCCGCTGCCTGTTACTCGATGGCTTCGCGGAGGTCGCGCTCTGGTTCTTATAGTCCGCCAAAATTAAGCGCTTGTTGTTTGGGGGACATGGCTCCTGCCAGCCCGTTCTCCACAACCAGTTTTTCCGGCAAAGGAAGGCGCTCCAGAGCGCGGGGCTCCACTTTGATGGCATCCCCGCCATAGGACTTTCCCACCATGCGTAAATTAGCCACTGTCTCGCTGTTGGAAAGCACCTTCCACAGTCCTTCGACAAAAGCGGAGTCAGAGCGCTTGGGATACACGCACAGAAGGCATGTGAGCGGCACAACCTTGGCCTCATTCCGGATAAATCGGACATCCCTCCGCCCTAAATAGGCGAACAGGATGGGGGGGATTTTCCGGGTTTCCATTCTGTACCAGGGTGTCCGTGTTTTAATCAGTGTTTTTTGGGGCAGACCCCGGGCCTCGCCTTCCAAAAGGTACTTTCGCACCTCTTGAGGGAGACTGCCGAAAGCCATGCCGTTCACATTAAGCAACCGCGTCGGCCTCCCCTTGGCCTCCAGCCGTTTGATGTCGTGAGCGTCAAAGCTGTCTCCTTCCACATCCCTTGTCCTGCCGAGCGCCTTCACAAGAAACGCCTCCGGGATTCCCAAATGCCGTGCGCGGGCCGCTGTCATGAAGAAAAAATCGTTATCGCCTGTGACGATTCCCCGCATAACAGTAGCGAAATCCCCGAGAGTAAACCGGGCGCGGGAATGGTCCGCCGGAGGACGGGAAATGCCTGTAACGAGAGCCTCTGAGATCTCCCGGCAATGGATGGTAAGATTGCCGCCCGCAGGGATGGGCTTTCCCTCGGCAAGAGCAGCCAATTCCACGGAGCAGGGTTTAACGCACCGGGACCATTGGAAATATGGAGAGGGAGGGGTGTTTTGTATGAGACAAACAAGGGCGTTCGTGTCCACATCCGGAAAAGGCGCGGCTTCCTGTGCAAACATGACCAAGGCATCCAGTTTGTATTTACCGCAAATCCAGCGCCAAAGAGCGGGCGCGAAAACACCCTCGCAAATGTCTGCGGAAACAATGAAGGCAAGCCGTCCGCCGGGGGCGAGGGAGAGGAGGGCGCGGATCAGAAAATAGACATGCAGCCCGGCTCTGCCGTCAATACGGCCACCGGTTGTTTTTTGGGCGAAATCCCGAAGTTTTTCCTTATAGGATTGCGGGAGACGGTGATGCCGAATGTAGGGGGGGTTTGCGATGATGGCGGGAAAAAGCGAGTCCGGCGGGTCAAGAACAAAGTCCCGGAATTCCACACGGCCAAGATCCTCATCGGTCAATCCGGCGGTTTTGGCCAGGCCGAGGATTGTCCTGTCCACATCACGGCCATGGAGTTTGAGCGCATAATCCCGGGAAAGGGCGTGGCGTTTGGCCGCGAGGAAGAAAGCGCCCTGGCCCAGGGCTGGGTCGAGCATTTCCCCAGGTTTGTCCCTGAGCGCGTAGGCGGCCATGAAGTCGGCGGTCCAGTCCGGAGTCCAGAACTGTCCTTTTGCACGCAGGTTTTCACGTTTTGCCCCGCTGCGCGGAAGTTTTTCAGCGCTCATTGCACGCATGTTTTCCTATGCCAGGGAGTCCAGCACGGCCAGCGATTCTTCGAATAACTGAAAAAAGCCTCCCACAAACCGGACATACGGAAGGATGTGCCCGTTCTTGTCAGTTATAGAATCCGCCACCAACGCGGGTTCTTCTGTGGCGGCGGCAAGACGATACGCGTGCTGATGGTAAATTTTGTAGATGATTTTCCGGGTTGTCGCTCCTCCGGGCGCCTGGAATATCTGCGCCACAGGGTCAATATCCCCATTTTCTATGAGTTTTTCCGCTTCTTGCAAGGATATCCCAAACGCTTCATCATAGAACGCGTGCCAGATATGCAGAGGCACCCCTTGCGTTTTCCACCAATTCAGAAGCGGGGCCCTGTCTTCCTCTTTGATGATAATGGTTGGAAGAACAGCGCTTTTTTTCAGGCCAGGGCACCCTCCCAGACGTTTTTGCGGCCTGAGGGGTGCTCCGTAATCAGGCATTTGCTTTGCCCTCCACAGGCTGTTTTCACACTCGACAGCCATAACAGCGTTGTCGAGCAATATCCGCATGCGGGGGTCATCTTCGGGGATGAACGGCAATTCACCCAGTCCTCCGGCCTGGGCTGCAACCGATTCCACCAAACCTTTATCCTGGAACCTGTATATCAATAAGTCCGGTCGTTTTACACCGCCCAGTCCTGCTTTCTCAAGTCTTTCAAAATAGAGTTCAAAAGCCCGGACATCCTCATCCGGCGCGGTCCCGCTCGGGCCATAGGGCATGGCAAAATATAGGCCTGTGGCATTCACCGCCTGGGTCAGCCGCTCCTCGCTCCAGACCCCTTGTGACCAGCGCATGAGAAAATCGCTGCCCCGAAGGCGCCTGGGGTTGAGTAAAAAATCCGCCCACGGAACCGTGCCGGGTCTCCGCAGTGTTAAAGAAATATCCACCGAGTGGACCGCCAAATCCCTTTCAAACACATGGTTCCAAGGAGTCTTGCTTTTCATTCCCCCCTACCCCTCCGCGTCCGGGCCTTTCTCCTCCACAGCCGCGGGCGCCTTTTTCCGCAGGGTTTCGCCCTTGGCCTTTTTGGTCCCCTCTTTCCTTGCCATGCCCGCGGTCACGGTGATGGCCCGGGGTTCCCCCTCCTTGGGCTGGAAATCAATCTCCATCTGAATGTTGATGCGGATGGATCCCAGAAAATTCCGAAGCTCGTTGGCCACCTGGGCCTGGGCCGCGATGTTTTTGACCTCTTCGGAGACCACGCGGATAATGTCGTTTTTCGAGCGGCGGCTTTGCTGGACAACGGCCTGGATAACATCGCCGGGCATTTTCAGGTCTGAAAGGTACTTGCGGATGGCCTCCTCGGTCATGACCATGCTGCCCACGCCAAAGAGCAGGGCTTTGCGCATGGTGTCGGGAAACAGAATGTTGACAAAACGCGCGAGCCCCTCGGCCGTGTCGGCGCCTGATTTGCGCGCGGAGCTTTCCCGGGTTCCCTCTTCCCGCGCGGATTTCTCTTTTCGTTCCATGGGTTCTCTCCGGTGCGGGGTGGAGTCCGCCAGAAGGCGAAAGGGGGGTAACGGAAGGAAGATTATCCGGAGACTCGGCGCCAGTCAAGAGCCGGATTGGCGCCCTGCCCGGGACGCTTCCGCCCGCCTCCGGCAGGCCGTCTTTCCCCAGGAATGGAAAAGCCTATTGACTAACGCAAGGGTTGGAATTAGTGTCGCAGGGATGTACGCTCTGGGGCCGGGTGGTGAAATTGGCAAACACGCTGGGCTTAGGACCCAGTGTCATCCCCATGACTTGCGGGTTCAAGTCCCGCCCCGGCCACCACTTGGAGGCAACCGGCGCGCATCCTCCCGGCACTGCCCCTGCCCCTGGCGCCAGAGGCGCGCGGCAAGCCCCGCGGCCCCAAATACGACACTCAGGAAGGACTGTCATGGACGTCACTGTTGAAAACAAAAACTCCGTCACCCGGACTCTCAATGTCGTGATTCCGGCGGAAAAAGTCACCAAAGAGATGGACGCCGCGTATGACGAGTTGCGCAAGCAGGCGAAGATCAAGGGATTCCGCCCGGGCAAAGCCCCCAGGGGCGTGCTGGAAAACCTCTACCGGAAAGAGGTGGGAGCGGATGTGGCTGAAAAACTCGTCCGCGGCTCCCTTCCCGATGCCCTCCGGGAGCACGCGCCCCGGATGATTGGCACGCCGCGGTTTGACATGAAAGAGCTGGTGAAGGGCGCCGAATTCCGCTACTCCGCCACTGTGGACCTGATGCCGGAGATACCCGAACTCAACCTCGAAGCCCTTGTTCTCAAGCGTCCCAAATACCAGGCGTCCGAGGAAGAGATCGCGAGCCAGCTTGAGATGCTGCGCAAAAACATGGGGCATTTGAACCCCATCGAGGAGGACAGGCCTGCCCGGGAAGGCGATTTTGTTCTGGTGGATTACGAGGGCGCGGACGAGGAGTCCCAGAACGCCGGAATCGGCAAAGCCGAGGATTTCACGGTGGAGCTGGGCGCCGGAAAGATACTCCAAGACTTCGACAGCCAGGTGGCCGGAATGCGCAAGGGGGAAACCAAACTCGTGCCCCTGACTTTCCCGGAGGACTATTTCAAACAGGACCTCGCCGGAAAATCGGTCACCTTCAAGGTGACAGTCAAGGACATCCGGGAGCAGGTGCTGCCCGCGCTGGATGACGATCTGGCCCAAGACCTTGGCGATTACCAGACCATTGACGAGCTCAAAGCCGCGATTCTCAAAAACCTCCAGGACGGATACGACAAACGCGCGGACAGCGTCACCGAAGAGCAGGTTTACCGGCAGCTTCTGGACCAGGTGTCCTTCGAGGTTCCCGACACGCTGGTGGAAAGCGAGCTGGACGCGATACTGGAAGAATCGGAGCGGGCGCTCAGCTACCGGAATTTGAGCTTCGAGGGCATTGGCATGGACCGGGACAAGATGCGGGAGCGCTACCGGGAAACAGCGGAAAAGCAGGTGCGGCGCTATCTGATTTTGGACGCCATCGCGGAGCAGGCCAGGCTGGAAGTGACCGAGGAGCTTCTGGACAAAGGCTTTGAGAACATGGCGGCGGCGATCCGGCAGTCCAAGGAAGTGATCCGCGAGCACTACACCAAGGACAGGGAGCAGTTGTCCATTTTCAAGCACACGCTCCTGCAGAAAGAGGCGCTGGCCCACGCAAGAAGACTTGCGCGGATGGAGGATGTGGACCCGGAGGCGCTCGCGGCGGAGACGGAGAAGGCGGAGGGAGCGGACAGCGCGGAAAAGCCGGCGGAGGCGGAATAAGGGCAGCCGCATGTCCGGCCGCACGAATGGAACTCCCGCGGGGGCTGTTACAGGCCCTCGCGGGCGCTTTTTTCATCCAGCCTTGAAAAATCCCCTCCTTGTCCTTTGACAATCCCGGAAAAACGCATAGTTTAAAAAAACGGCACGCGGCGCGGCAGGGCTGAGCGCAGGCGGGGGAGGGGCGCGGTGATTTCCAAAATCCGGATACAGAATTTCAAGCTGTTCGAGGACCTGGAGATAGACGGGTTCCGTCCGCTCACGCTGATCGGGGGGAAGAACAACACGGGGAAGACGAGCCTTCTGGAAGCGATACTGATGTTTCACGACAGGGGGACACCAGATACCTTTATTAGGAATTATCAATGGAGAGGAATACCAATAGCCAAAGAAAATATACAACTTTTATGGGAGTTGAATTTTTTTCATCTAAAAAAAAATGAACCAATACACATGGAAGTCCACTGGGAAAATGGAAAAGATTCATTAACAATTGAAGAAATAAAAATTGATAAAGATAAAATATTACAAACTATAAATTTGGATGAGGATATTATCGAAAACAAATATCCAGTTGCATTATCTAACAATAATTATTTAAGACTAAGTTATTTGCACAATGATTTAGATGCAGGATACTCGGAGCTATATGTAGAAGAAGAAAGAATTTCTATTAAAAATGAAAAGCTTTTTAATCCAAATAAAAAAATAATTCTATACAGCTCTAATATGCTTCAAAACCCTCATGAAATTGCATCGTTATTTTCAAGTATGGATGTAGAAGATAAAGTGCAATATATATTGAAAATACTGAATATAATAGAGCCAAAAATTAGCAGTCTATCTCTTGTTCAGTTTGGAAAAGTTCCTGCAATCTATGGAAGTATAGGACTTTCAAAGAAAATGCCTGTCCAAACGATGGGGGATGGAATTGTCAAACTATTATCAATAATTTTGTGTGTTGCATCCAATGAAAACGGGATTCTTCTGATTGATGAAATCGAAAACGGATGGCACTGGTCAGTCCTTCCTAAAATTTGGAAGGCGTTAATTGCCGCAGGCAAAGAATATAACTGCCAAATAATAGCGACAACGCACAGCTATGAAGTGATGGAATCTATAAAAGCTGGACTTGACACTCAAGAATTTCAGAATATCTCTTATATAAGGCTCGACAACGAAAATGGTAAAATCGTAGCGAAAATTTACTCGCCAGATGTTCTGGAAGCAGCTATTGATATGAACATGGAGATAAGATGATGAACTCACATAACAAAAAATTTCTAATAGTTAAAGAAAGACTTTTGATTGTAGAAGGGAAGGATGAAGAAAAATTTTTCGAAGCATACATAAATGTCCTAAAAATTGATTCAATCCAAATATTTAATGCTGAAGGCAAAAATAATTTTCGAAATGTGCTTGAGAGTATAAAACTCCAGCCCAATTTTTCAAATGTCAAAAAATACGCAATTGTAAGAGACGCGGATGCCAGCACGGACAACGCTTTTAAAAGCGTCCGTGACCTTCTGAAGAGATTAGGCCAGCCCGTCCCGAAGGAGCCTGGAGTGTTCGCCGCAAACGGCACCGTGGCCGCGGGCGTCTTCATCATGCCCGGAAACGCCGACTCCGGAATGCTCGAAGACCTGTGCCTGCGGACTGCCCGGAGATCCCCTGTTCTTGCATGCGCGGACGCTTTTCTGGCCTGTGTTTCCGCCGCCGTCGCTCCGGAGGAAATCCCGAAAAACCAGGCAAAGGCCAGACTGCGCGCGTTTCTTGCCGGACAACCCGAACCTGCGGAAAGTCTGGGCGTTGCCGCTCAAAAGGGCTGTTTCGATTTTAACTCGGGGGAATTCGCTGAAATAAAAAACTTCCTGCTCGGGCTTGCGGCGTAACCCCGCCCAGGCGCCCGGACCACCCTGACATCCTGCCGCGCCCAAACCGCCAAAGACGGCGCCGGCCAGCGGCGCCATTCACCAAGGAGGAAACATGCCTCTCATTCCCATGGTCATCGAGCAAAGCAGCAGGGGCGAGCGCGCCTACGACATCTACTCGCGCCTCCTCAAGGACCGGATCATCTTCCTCGGCACCCCGGTCAACGACGATATCGCCAACCTTATCATCGCCCAGCTCCTCTACCTGGAGTCCGAGGATCCGGACAAAGACATCAACTTCTACATCAACTCCCCCGGCGGACTCGTCACCGCGGGACTCGCCATCTACGACACCATGCAGTACATCAAACCCGAAATCGCAACGGTCTGCATCGGCCAGGCCGCCAGCATGGCCGCCGTGCTCCTTGCCGCGGGCGCCGCCGGCAAGCGGTATTCCCTGCCCAACTCCCGCATCCTCATCCACCAGCCCATGGGCGGCACCCAGGGCCAGGCGTCGGACATCGCCATCCAGGCCAAGGAAATCCTGCGCATGCGGGAGCGTTTGAATGAAATCCTCTCCGCCCACACCCGGCAGCCCATGGACAAAATCCAGCACGACACGGACCGGGATTATTTCATGAGCGGGACCGAGGCCGCGGAATACGGCATCGTGGACCATGTCATCACCAACCGGGGCGATTTGGAACGTCTGGAAACCCAATAACCCGGCCGCCGCTTTCAGAAACGGGGAGGGGCCTTGCCTCTCCCCGCGCCCTTTCTGACAGGAGAGTGTTTACCTAAAGATAGCTAATACTACTCCGATAGAGATGTTCCGCTCCGAAGGAGCGAAGGGATGCAGCTCGGGGCTTTAGCCCAATATTTGCGGTAAAAACGATAATTATACTGAGGTAATTGCAGAGTGAGGCGTAGCTTGGGTGGTTCCGGGCCGCAAGGCCCGGGTTCACCCAGCATTTCTAAATGATTCCTATCTGTTGGGTGAACCTGCCCTTCGGGCGGAACCACCCGGCCTACCTCAAATTTGTCGTTTCTTAGAGTTTTGCAATTACC
>JAGVGH010000084.1 GCA_020057225.1 Desulfobacterales bacterium
CCCTGAAAGAGTCGAAAGCGTCATCTCCGCAGCCTCCCCGGACGATACAGGCCGGCGCCACAAGTCCCAGGACCATATCTCCGCCGCGCGCCGGTGGAGTATTTGCTGGAAACGTTGTATTCCGAGGTAATCGCAAAACTCTTGGAAACGACAAATTTGATGTAGGCCGGATGGTTCCGCCCGTAGGGCAGGTTCATTCAACACATAGAAATCATTTAGAAATGTTGGGTACACACGGGCCTTGCGGCCCGGAGCCACCCAACCTACGCCTCATTTTGCAATTACCTCTTCCGGAGTCATTTCCCGGTCCAGGGGTTTGGGGAGTTTTTTTGTGTCGTAAAAAAGGTTCCGGATATCTTCTTTATTCCCGGCGCGTTCCAGCGCCCCGGAGAAAAAACGGTCCTCCAGCGCGGCAGAACCCTACAGCGCAACCTTGTTGTTTATGCGCAACTTATAGCGGTTGGAGTTTTAACCAACCACAATATCTTGTGCCAAGAGGGAACATCTTGCGTTGTAGGCATAACTGTCCATGCAACCGCTCCGCTGGTTGTTCGCCCTGCGCCTATTTACGCTTCCTCAGTATGGTCACGGGCTTTTCCGGAGGCGCGGGAGGAGAATCCTGCGCCACGCCCGGTTTTACCGTCCCTGCCGGCTCGGCCTTGACCGCGCGCTTGGTGTATTTGCGCTTCGCCACCGGCGCGCCCTTTTCCGAAAGGGCCTTGGGCGGTCTGCCGCGCTTTTTTTGCGTCTTCGGAACAGGAGCGGCCTCCGCGCGGGCCAACGCCTCCAGCGCCTTGTATCCTTCCCAGGAGTCTAAAGCGCCTGCCACAGGCGCCGCATAATCCGCCTCCTCCGGGAGCGGAGCGCTTTCCGCCCTTGAAGCGCGTTTGGCCTTGCGCGCCGCGATCATTTTCCGGCCCAGGTCGTTGCGTTTTGCCACTTCCCTGCGCTGCTCGGACAGTGTTTTGGACGCAAGGGCCTGGCGGGGCTCAAAACCCCATTTTTCCCTGTAGCTTTCCGCTGTCAATCCATGGCTTGCCAAATGTTTTTTATTGAGCATCTTTAATTCAAGACCGCACTCCAGACAGATCACAGAGTCGTTCTTGATGGATTTCCTGGGGGCCTCCCGCAATCTATCCAACGGCTTTGCCGCGTGTTCCATGAAAGGCTGGGGAGCCTGCGCGGGCTGGACAGACTGAATTGAAACAGGGGCATCTTCCCCGTTTTCGCGTCCGCGCATCCACACCAGGATTTCATAAACCTTCGCCAGGGAGGCGGCGATCTCTTCCTGGGTCATGGTTTTTTTCGTGGACTGGGCGGTCACGATTTCCGCGGCAAGTTCCATCATGGATTTTGACATGGCGTGTTCCATTCAATTTATGGGAGGCGGCATAGAAAGCGTCTCATGCCTCAACAAGCGTAAGTATCACTACCAGAACCCACATAATAATTCAAACATTTTTTTCAAATGTCCCAAAATTGTTTGACCGGAGTTTCCTGTTCGATTTTTTCCGCCCGAATTTCCAGGGAACGCTCAATGCCGCCTTTCAAAAATCCGGATAGGCAATTATAATCCTTCCACTATTGAGGGAAACACCGACACGGCCTCCCGCATGCGCCCTCCCAAACACCTCGCCGCCCAGGAAATTCCTCCACAGGGAACACCCTCCCAGGACACCCTTGCATAAGCGCATGCAAGATTACAACTCAGATGCGTGTCCCGCGGTTCCTCCGGGAAAAATGCTCCAGGTTTCCAGAGCCTTCACTACCACCCCGGCATTACACAAGAGCTAATTGCAGAACTCAAAGAAACGACAAATTTAACGTAGATTGAATGGTTCCGCCCGTAGGGCAGGTTCATCCAAAACTTAGGAATCATTTATAAATGTTGTGTGAACCCGGGTCTTGCGGCCCGGAACCGCCCAATCTGCGCCAATTATGCAATTACCTTACAACACAATGCTTTTTCCCGCAAGACAATCTGTCTCACAGGAAAACAAACCCCTAAAGAGCAAAAAGGCGGCGCTGTGGAGAACGCCTGTTTACAGCGTTTATCAGAACAGCTTTCCGCCGGTTTAACCGTCCTCCCTGGCCGGGGGCCCGCCATCATCCCCCCAAAACCCAGGCTCTTTTTTTCGCCGGGGGAGCGCCCCTCGTTGCGACAGCCGATCATCACTGCCGGCGGACGCTTTGATCTGAAACAACACTCCCAAAATGGCGACATTCCTCTTCCCTGTTAAACATCCTGGCGGCATCATTCGGGATGCCTTCCGGATCCCTTCGTCTGTTCCCGCCGCGCCCGGGCAAAAAGCCAGATCCTCCGGCCTCCGGACCCGGCAACACAGGGAATGGGGGGACAGACTCAAGCCTTAAACCTCTTTCCCGCGCCGTGTTTACCGCCTTTCCGCTCCGCTACCGTTGTGTTTCTCAAAAGCGCGGCCTTCAAAAGCCGTCAGGGCCGCCTGTCTAAAATCTCTTTCACGGAAAAAGCGGAAAAGTGTGGAATCCGTCACGGCGCAAGGTGTACAATGAAAGACAGGTCAGGGGGGCCGGGCAAGACCGGGAGAACAGGACCATGGAAAGAAGACCGGACCTTTATTTAGGATGCCCGAACTGCGGCGAAGCGGTGTTTTTTATCCGGCTGCCCGGAAAAAGCCCCGCGTTTCTGAGGGTTGACAGCGCCGGAAACGTGCTTCTTAAGAAACCGCTCCCTGAAGGAGAAACCATCGCGGGCCGCGCGCTCCACTGCACGGCCTGCGGCTGGAACGGGGAAGCGGCGGAGCTTGCGCGGCCCGCGTGAAAAAGCACGGGCGGAAATGGGCCTTGGCTCCGGGAAAGGGGCGGAGCTTGATATGCGGAACATCCCAGAAATTCCCCCGGGCTGCGCGCCGGATATCCCGCGCATGGACATCCGCGGAAACGCGGACCTCGCGATCTTCTTGTCCGGCGCCCAGCATGTCCTTGCCGAAGAGCTTGTTCTTGCCTTTCAGGAGGCGTTTCCCGAAGTCATCCAGGTTTTCTGGGAAACTCTGCCAGGCCTCCTCGGGTTGCGCCAGATACTGGCGGGCGGCGCTCTTGTCAACGGCAGGTTTTTGGGCGTGTATCCCGATGTTTACGTGGCCGCGGGGGAGCAGGCCGCGTCGGTTCTCGTGGAGGCGGGCCATGCCCGGCGGGAGGACTGCCGTCCGTTTGTCCGGGGACGCCTTGCCATCCTGGTGCGGCGGGGAAACCCGAAAGGAGTGCGCGGAGTGGAGGACCTGGGCCGGGAGGATGTGCGGGTGTCCCAGCCTGACCCCCGGTTTGAGGATTGCGGCCACCACACGCTGGCGATGTACCGGGAGGCCGGGGGGGCAAGGCTTGCCTGGAGAATTGTGGAGGAAAAGCGCGCCCGGGGCACAACGCTTTTAACCCGGGCGCATCACCGGGAGACTCTGCCAAGGCTGTCTTTGGGAAGCGTTGACGCGGGACCCGTGTGGGCCGGGGAGGCTTTGCGGGCGCTTGCGTCCGGAGAGGACGTGGAGGTGGTGGAGCCCGGGCCGGACCTGGACCAGCGGGCGCGCGCGTTGTATTTCACTGTAAGGCTCAAAGACGCGCCCTGCCCGGAGAACGCGCGGAAGTTCTTTGAATTCCTCCACTGCCCCTCCGCTCTTACGCTCTACCGGCAGCACGGTTTTTTAGGGTTCGGGGATTAATACCGCTCCGTGGAGGCAATTGCCCTATGGTATAATACCAAAATACGGCTCAATCTGTAACACCTGCTGAACGCTCCCGCTCAATCTCCCTCTCCCTGTGGGAGAGGGCCGGGGTGAGGGCATTGCTTGTCTGATTGCACCTTGGTATGAATGCGCATGTCCCGTGGCGCGGTAAAGGAAACGCGCTTACCTCCGGATAACCGTGTTCCGCCGGGCTGTTTCCCTTGCTTTTCACGCCCCTCGAAGGTACGATGGCCGGGCTTGAGAAGCAGCGCGTCCTTTCGCGCGCACTTGACCCTTGACCCTCCCTGCCCGCGTCCGCGCCCTCCTGCCGACGGCCCGCTGCCCCGCGCCCATGCCAGAAAGGGCGCGCGTGCCGGGGC
>JAGVGH010000254.1 GCA_020057225.1 Desulfobacterales bacterium
ACAGCCTGAAAATCCCTCCGCGTCCGGATCAGGCCCGAAAAAAACGGTTTTTTGAGTCATCGGGACGGGTGCGTCGAAAAAAGTTCACGGATTCAGGTGTTAACTGTTGAAATTTTATATTCTTTGGAGCATTCCAAAAGATTATTGTTCAGCGCCGCGAAACCGTGTACAGGATAGGGGTTTGGTGAGTCTGGAACCAACCCTGCGCTTTAAAAGGCAGGGAGAAGACTGCACCCGACTACCGTTTATATCGCATCTTCAACGCAAACTTGAAAAGGCGTCCGGCCCTCCAGAGAGCAGGAGAATCTTTGGTTCTCTCAAAAATTCCTACCGAAAGCATTTGCTCAAGGCATTTGCGTGCCGTGTCTTTTGGAATATCAACCTCTTTAGACAAATATGTTTCCATATCGTTCACAGAAAACGGAGTTGATCTATTTTCGAAGGCGCTAATCCATTTATTAAGTTTTTCTTTTTGAAGCTCTTGAGAATCCTGGCCAAAATCTAGAAGATACTGAAGTTCTTGACGAACTTGTCCCATATATTCAGCAGACGCTTTTTCATGAGCTTCTATAATAACTTTCTGGTCTATCTTGCCCCCGCTAACTAATCCATCCTTATTTTTTTCATACGCTTTATTCAATGAATCCAAGAAACTATCCATAACTCTCGGATAATAGGATGGCCCTTCACTAGAACTATCAGCAAAATGAATCCTTAAAAAAGTATTTGTTAGAATATTTGACCTTGAAAGCTTATTTGGGAATATGTTAGCGATAATATCTTGGGCTTCATCAACACTCACTTCTCCTTCCCGTATTGTTTCCATCAAAGTTTGGATTTTCACTATTGTATCTGGAAAATATTCTTTGATAAAATTATTCGATGGCATTCTGGAAAGCAAAAAATTCAATATCTTTTTGTAGTCCCAAAAAAGATAAATATCACGACTCTCTATTTGCTGCTCCAGATTCTGCACAGCCATCCTTGCCAAATCAGTTCTTAAAAAGAGTTTGACATCCAGAACGCTGCTGAACCGGTCATCCGATTGAAGCGCTAGCAAAAAGCGAAAGAGAGCCTCCACAAAACTGGAAACATCTGACACCGGGAACGCTGTCTCTATGCCGTCCATAAGCAAGATGCGCTGTCTTTCGCCTTGAAGCGCGCCCAAGGCAAGCTCTTTCATATTCCCGGCTGAGGCGTTTTCACGGGAAAGAAGCGCTCTCAGGCGCTCGCGCATGGCCGCCCGCTCGGTGTCCTCCCCCTGGAGGGCCGCGGTCAATACCGCCCACCACAGAGCTTCCGGATCAGTCCGGAACTTTTCAAGCGCCGAGGTGAACTCGGTCTCGGCCGTGGTCATGCCTTGCGTCAATTTCGTGTTAGCGTCAACCAGAAGCGCCTCGCCCAGCCCCTCGCGCGCAAGCTCTGTCGCAAGGCGGGTCTTGCCGGTACCTTTCCGCCCTAAAATGTAGCGGATGGTGTTTCCCTTTTGCCTCAGCTTGACCAAGGCGTCGGTTCGTATCAGGTCTCCCTCGTCGCTGGACCCGCTTTTGCTTAGCGTCCTCTCCGGCTCACGCTTTACGGGAATTTGAATGTCGAGCAGACGGGCCAGCTCATCGAGAACGCTCCGTGTATTTGCCCCCAAGGATGCATGGTCTGGGAGGGTCTGGGTCCGAAACGCCTGGTCGTATGGCCAGAGTACCCAGTGGTCCTCAATATCGGCAGGGTCTATCTCTTCCTCTTCCAGCCCGGGCTGCGCCGCGCTGGCGATTGCTTGGCCTAGTATTTCCAGCAGGTTTTCCCTCTGCTTCGCGGTGCGCCTGCGGAAGCTGTCCTCAGTTTCCTCGTCCGGTTTCAACGAAACAATCAGTCCAGGATTATCCGGATTGCCCCCCAGCACTCGACGCAGGACACCCTCAGCCCCCCGCCACTGCTCATCCATTTTTACAAACAAAGCGGTCGGCCCGGGCAATTGCTTGAGCCATGTCAGCGTGGTAACCGCCATGCCTGAACGGTGGTCCACCAAGATAACGTCATAACTTTGACCAACAGCCCAGTCTCTGATCCGGGTTGCTCCTTTGGACAAAATGCCCGGGAGCAGGCTGGTTTGGAGGGCGAACGCCGCGAATTCGATGTCCTGGCCACCCCCCCGGGGGCGGCAAGCTATCAGGCCGGCCTCTCCGCCGCCCCGGCCCTGAAGAACAGGCACTGCGGTAATTGGCCCTGCGCCTCGAACAATACCAAGCAATGTCGAGCCGGGCCGGTCAGGCCGGACACCAAATATGACATCAAGGGACGGGGCTTCGATGTCCGCGTCCAGAATAAGAACCCGTGCGCCATCAAGGGCCAGTTTTTGGGCAAGGCAGGCAAGCACGGTGGAACGGCCCTGTCCCCCCTTATAACCGAAAAAATGCGCGGTTTTCACCCTGGGCACAGCATTTTCCTCCAGGGTTGTCCGTGGTCTCTCCATTAGAGCGCCCAGCCAGTGCTCTCCACGGTCCTGCGCGGGCTGGTCCTCGTGCTCTTTGGGCGTCATCCACTGCAATGTAAACAGGCAGTCCGCCGATGTTTTCCTAACCTCCGCGATGGGAAGACCCATTATCTCGCAGGCTTTGAATTCCCGCTCTTCATCATCCATGCCGCAGAACATAGTTGACACACAACGAATGTAAACATACGGAAAACGAAAGGTCGTGTGGATTTCTCCAACACTCTCCAATTTTTCCAGCAGGCGTTTTCCGTTCATTACAGTATTGTCCTCGCCCTAAGTTGAGTAACTATGTCATCTATAGTGTTGAGCAAATCAAGCAGAGGTTTATTTCCAATACCGTCCGCATGGTCGTCAACATGCCTCATATAGCGTAATTCCGGGTAGTTGTCTTTCCGAACCGGGGCAGACACGGTTGTAGGGCCGATCGTGCAAGGAATATTTTGGAGATTGCTCTCGAGTTGGGCGGCCAAGCTTGTCAACCCTGGATCATTCTGTTGCGTAAGCAGTTGCGGAACATTATGCCCTTTGCGCCATGTGGGATCCGCATCCTTGAGGGCAAGCTCCACCGCGACCAGCATACAATATGCGGCAAGAAGCGGATGACCTGATGTTCTGGCGGACAGGAAGGCCGCCCGGTTGATAGTATGGGGCATAACTTTTCCCTTGGATAAAAGAAGATGATAATTTTTTGACATACTGCTTTTTTAGGGAGAAATTGTCAAGAATAATATTTCTTCGCGCAAGCCCCCACCCCCCGCCATGCCTTCCCCTGCCATGTGTCCCGCTCCTCAAGGCGCCGCGCTATCTCCTTCAAAACCCGGGCCTTGTCCAGGGTCCAGGCCGGAGCGAGAAGCTCCTCCGGACGGGGGTCTCCCGTAAGCCGCTGCGCCACCATTCCCGGCGGCAGCCGCTCCAGAACCGCGCATACCTGGTCCGCGTATTCCGAAAGCTCCTGGCAGCGGAACCTCCCTTCCGCCAGCCACTGCTCCAGCGCCGTTCCCCGCGCCACGTACAGGGAGTGGATTTTTATCCCGTGGCAGCCTGTTCCGGCCACCAAGTCCGCGGTTTTTAGCGCGTCCTCCATGCCCTCCCCGGGCAGGCCCAGAATCACATGGGCGCACACCAGAATCCCCCGGCCCAGGGTCCGGCGCACCGCGTCCTCAAAACAGGCCGCTCCGTGCCCCCGGTTCAGCGCCATGAGCGTCGTGTCGTTCGCCGTCTGCAGCCCGTATTCCACCCAGACCATCACCCGGGAGGCGTACTCCTCCAAAAGATCCAGAACCGGGTCCGGAACACAGTCCGGCCGGGTTCCCACGGAAAGCCCCACAACATCCGGCCCTGCCAGGGCCTCGTCCCAGAGCGCCCTTAACCTTTCAGGCGGAGCGTAGGTGTTGGTGTGGGCCTGAAAATAGGCTATGTACTTGGCTGCCTTGTACCGGCGGCGCAGCCTCTCCCGGCCTGTCTCCATCTGCCGTGAGACAGAAATGCCCTGATTGTAGGCGCCAGTGCCCGAACCTCGGGCATTGCAGTACACACACCCCCCGGCCCCAAGGCTCCCGTCACGGTTCGGGCACGTCATCCCCGCGTCCACCGTGATCTTCTGCGCGCGGCATCCAAAACGCCCGCGCAAATACGTGTTGAAATCCAGATACCGTTGTTCCATGCCCGGAGTTTCCCACAGCCCGGATGAAAGCGCAAGACATGGCCTTTTACCCCAAACAATATGACCTGATTGTCGCGGGCGCCGGACACGCGGGCGCCGAGGCAGCCCTTGCCGCGGCCCGCATGGGCTGCTCCGTGTGCGTGTTCGCCGTCAACCTCGAAACCCTCGCGGCCATGCCCTGCAGCCCCTCCATCGGCGGCACCGGCAAAGGCCAGCTTGTCCGCGAGGTGGACGCCCTGGGCGGCGCCATGGCGAAAATCAGCGACCTCACCGCCATCCAGTACCGGACACTCAACACCCGGAAAGGGCCCGCTGTCCAGTCCACCCGGACCCAAAACGACAAAAACCGCTACCATCTGGCCATGAAACAGGTCATGGAGCGTGACGCGCGGATTGACCTTAAACAGGCCATCATCGAGCGCCTTCTCATTGAAGACGGGCGGATTACCGGCGTCGTGGACCACACCGGCTACGCCTGGGGCGCCCGTGCCGTTGTTCTCGCCACCGGCACCTTTCTTTCCGGACTCATCCACATCGGCCACACCTCCATGCCCGCGGGCCGCGCGGGCGAGTTCCCGGCCTACGCCCTGGCGGAGCAAATGAAAGCCCTGGGCTTTGCCATGGGAAGGATGAAAACCGGAACCCCGGCGCGCCTGCACCGGGCAAGCATTGACTTTTCGGTTATGGAGGAAGAGCGCCCGGACCCGGCGCCCCGGCCTTTTTCCCTGGGCGGCACGGTATCCCCTCTGCCACAGCTTTCCAGCCATACCGCCCACACATCGGCAAAGACCCGCCAAATCATCCGCGAAAACCTCGGCCTCTCCGCCCTGTACGGCGGACGCATCACCGGCGCTCCGGCCCGCTACTGCCCTTCCCTGGAAGACAAGGTGGTGCGCTTTGCCGACAAAGAGCGGCATCAGGTGATTCTCGAACCCGAAGGCATAGACTCGGAGGAGATCTACGCCTCGGGCCTTGGCAACAGCATGCCCATGGAGGTGCAGGTGGCGCTTGTGCGCTCGGTGCCCGGGCTGGAGCAGGCGGAAATCATGCGTCCGGCCTATGCCATCGAGTACGATTACCTGAATCCCCTGGAGCTTTTGCCCACGCTCATGACCAAGAGGGTGGAAGGGCTTTTCACGGCGGGGCAGATCAACGGCACTTCGGGCTACGAGGAGGCGGCGGCCCAGGGGCTGTGGGCCGGCGTGAACGCGGCCTGCCTTGTGCAGAAGCGTCCGCCGTTTATTCTCACCCGGGCGGAAGGCTACATGGGGGTGATGGTGGATGACCTTGTGACCAAAGGAGTGACAGAGCCGTACCGGATGTTCACCTCCAGGGCCGAATACCGGCTGCTTCTCCGGGAGGACAACGCGGATTTGCGTCTGATGGAAAAAGGCCGGGAATACGGGTTGGTGGACCCGGACCTCTACAAGGCCATGGCGGAGCGGAAACGGGAGATCGCGGACGAGCTTGCCCGTGTGAATAAAACCATTGTCAAACCCGGACCGGAAACCGCGGCATGGCTGCAGGAGCGGGGCGCCGCTCCCCTGGAGGAGGCCGCGCCGCTTTCCAGGGTGCTCAAACGGGCCGGGGTGGATTACGGGTTTGCGCGGCGCTTTGCCCCGGCGCCCGGGGAGATAAGCCCGGAGGCGGAGCGGCAGGTGGAGATTGAGGTGAAGTACGAGGGGTATATCGCCCGGCAGCTCAAGGAGGTGGAGAAGGCCGGGGAGATGGAGCGGATAAAGATTCCCCCGGGATTTGATTACGGGACGGTGCCCGGGCTTTCCAACGAGCTTAAGGCAAAGTTCGCGCGGATACGGCCTGTGAACCTGGGGCAGGCGGGCCGGGTGGAAGGGGCGAGCCTTGCGGCGCTGTACGCGGTGCTGACGGCGTTGCGGGCGGGGGGAGGAGTCGGGAAGGATGAGGGATGAGGGAAGGGAAGGGGCGCGGACAGGGGGCCTGCTGTTTCCTGTTTTGAATGTGGAAAACATTTCCTTGAGAGGTGACTGCAAAGCATCCGAATAGGACGCTTAACGCTTAACTCTCCGGATATTTTTTGCGGCCCGGTCCTGTTTTGGCCTTGCAAGCCCCGGCGGTTTGCAGGAATTTCCCCGGAAACGCTTTCGCGGGCATTGCCACCCGAAAAGATTATTGCAAATTGATATGGAATATGATACGCTGGGTTATGAAAACAAAATACACGGGCGAAAAAGCCCAACACCGGAAAGAGCGGCA
>JAGVGH010000298.1 GCA_020057225.1 Desulfobacterales bacterium
AGGTTCACCCAACACAAAGGAATCATTTAGAAATGTTGGGGAACCCGGGCCTTGCGGCCCGGAACCACCCAACCTACGCCTCATTTTGCAATTACCTCATAAAATTTGATTTAAATCAAGATTGTTATATTTTAATTTGCTGAATTTTTCTGCAATGGCGTTCACGGATTCAGGTAACAGCTACTCCCAACGTCTGATTCCCGGCTCCTGAATTCTCTCGCGCCGCCCGCACGAAGGTATGCCCTCTGGTGGCTTTCAGACCCCAGCCCTCCCGGCCAAAATCCTCTTCGCCGGTATCAGCCCTGTGGCCGCCGCCGACACAATGTTTCCCGCCACCCCCGGACCGTCCCCGGCCACAAACAACCCCCGCACCCGGGTCTCCAAATGCCGGTCCGTCTCAAACTGCGTCGCGAAAAACTTGATCTCCGGCGCGTACAAAAGCGTCCCGTCGTCCGCCACCCCGGGCACCACGCCGTTCAGCTTCTCCAGCCCCTCCACCAGGTTCGCCACAATCCGCTCCGGCAGGGCCATGGCGATGTCCCCGCACACCACACCCTTGAGCGTTGGCTCCACATGGCTGTTTTTCACCCGCTGCCACGTGCTGCGGCGCCCCCGGCGCAAATCTCCGAAACGCTGGAGAATGGGCCTGCCTCCGCCTACCAGGGTCGCAAGACGGCCAATGTGCTCCCCGTAAGACTGGTTGTCTGTCACGGGATCGGTCAGCACCACCTTGGAAAGAAACGCGAAATTGGCGTTTTCGCTCTTCATGTCCTGGTACGCGTGGCCGTTCACGCACACAAAGTCCTTGTAGGTTTCCTGGGCCACATATCCGCCCTGGTTGGTGCAAAAGGTGCGGGTCTGGTCGTCGTATTTGGAGGTCTGGATGAAAAACGCGGGATCGTAAATCACCGAGCACAGGTCTTCGAGCACGCTGCCATGCACCTCCACGCGCACGCCCACTTCGATTCCCCGCGAAAAAAGCCGGATGCCGTGCCGTCTTGCCAAGGCTCCGGCCCAGTCCGCTCCCACGCGGCCCGGAGCCAAAATCACGTTGTTGGCCAAGTATTCGCCCTTGTCGGTTTTCACTCCCGAGACCGCGCCGTTTTCGGTCAGCACGTCCAGGACGGTTTCCCCGGTGTGGACGCGGACCCGCCGGGAAAGGTTTTCCGCAAACCGGGCGATGTGCTCCGGCAGCCGGTCGCTGCCCAGGTGTTTTTGGCGGATGAGGAGGAGGTTGACGCCCTGTTTCAGCGCCTCCTTGCGGATTTGCCGGGCCTTTTCCATGTCCGTGGGATACGCGGGGGCGTCCATTCCGTGGAGGTTGAAGACCGTCTCGGTCTCGCGGATGAGGGCTATCGCCTCGGGTTCCGGCAGAAACTCGGTGAGGTCGGTTTTTCCAAGGCGGTGGATGAAGTTGAGTTTGCCGTCGGAAAAAAGACCGGCGCCGCCGATGCCGGAAAGAATGTGGCAGCGGGGGCATTTTTTGCAGACGCCGTCCGGGCCTTTGGGGCATTTGCGGCTTTCCGCCGGGCGTCCGCTCTCGATGAGGAGCACGTCCATGTCCGAGTGTTCGGAAAGGTGCCATGCGGCGAAAAGGCCGGCCGGGCCGCCTCCGACGATAATCACATCATGGGTTGTGGCGCCGGTTAAAGATTCCATATAACGGCCTCCGGATGTTTGTGTTGGCAAGAACGGTTTTTTTATGTATGTCAGGCGCGGCGCGGGTGTCAATTGAGAGCGCCCCCGGCAAACGGCGCGCGGCGCCGGGATCTTTGCGCGCGCGGACCAGAATGTAGCGGACAGGGATTTTTTCAGGCCGCCCCGCGTAGTATTCAAAACCCGCGATCATCATCCTGAGCAGGGCTTCCGGATACTTTTGCCGCAGTTCCGGAAGATGGGCCACGGCCCGTTCCTTCCAGCGGCCCAGAAGGCCGAAGGTTTCCCTTGAGATGTCCTCGCAGGCGATTTGGGTGAATCCTGCGGCGGCGAGGTTTTCGCACCACTGGTTTTCCGTGAAAAGTTCCGGCGAGGCCATGGTCCAGCGTATGGGCGCCATGCGGATCCGCTCTGTCAGGCCCTCGCCGCTTCCTCCCCATGCGATGTCCGCCACGGCAAAGGCTCCGCCGGGTTTGAGGATCCGCATGGCCTCCTGGATGAAGCGGGCCTTGCCGTTGTAATGGAAGGCGGTTTCGATGGCGTACAGGCCGTCCAGGGAGGAATCCGGCAAGGGCATGGCAAGGGCGTCGCCCAGGCGGAAAGAGACCCTGTCGGCGAGTCCCTGTTCTTTGGCGCGCCTGTTGGCCTCTTCCACGTGATGGGGGGTGATGTTGATGCCGGTGATTTCCACATCCGGGTTTTCCGAGGCCAGGAGACAGGCGGGTCCACCCATGCCGCAGCCCACGTCCAGCCATTTGCCGGGGCGCGGCAGGCCCTTGGCGGTTTGCCGGGGAAGCTCGGCCTGGGCCTCTGTGATATCCGCGCGGGACGGGTCGGCGGAATAACCGATGGAAAAAATTCCGGAGCGCTCTGACAGGGTGTCGAAAAGCTCGTGGAAAAAACCGTAGTAGCGGAGCACGGACGAGGCCGCTTTGCCCCTTCCCTGTGCGAAGAGGTAGCTTATACCCTCGGTGGCATGTTTAAGGCCGCCTTTTGGAAGCATGCGGGGGAGTCCTTTCGGCCGCCCTGGCGGGGCGCGGGATTGTCAAGAGGTTTCATTGCAGGCTTCCTCGACCAGCAGGGCGATGTGTTTTTCCGCCATGCCCGGGCCTCCTTTGTAAGGGTTGCGGGGTTTGGGCCGCCGCATTGGCCTCAATGGTTTGACCTCCATGCTATCAGAGGAAGGCGCGGGAAAGCAAGGTTGGGTTGAAAGAGTTTTTTTATAGCGGTTTTTTTTATAGCAAAAGCGTTCATTTTCGTCTATTGTGGTTTGCTTGGAGCTTGGGGGGAGACCGGCGCGGAACACCGCCGCCACGCCAGCCTTCGCGCGCGGGCCATGCCGGGACTGAAACTTTCGCCAGGATAAAGTCATGCGGTTTTTCTCCATAAAACCAAACTTTCATGTGTTCATGCCCTTGGCGGCCGCCCTTCTGCTTATGGTTTCCGCCTGGAACGGGGCCATGTCTCAGGAGCGGGTGTACCGCGTGGGCCCAAGGGATATTCTTTCCCTCACCGTGTTCGCCGGCGGGGAAAAGCAGCAGGATCTGGATCTGCAGGTTTCCCAGTCGGGAATGATCAACGTGCCGTTGGCCGGAAACATCCAGGCGGCGGGAAAGACCCTGGGAGAAATCGAGAACCTGATTCACGCGCCGTTGGCCAGGGACTATTATGTGAATCCCCAGGTCTTTGTGCGGGTCAAGGAGTACCACAGCCTTCAATACTACATTTCCGGGGCTGTCGATTCTCCGGGGCTGTATGAGATGGCCTACGAGGCCAGCCTGATGGAGCTTATCGCCAAGGCGGGAGGGGTGGTGCAGGGCAGGGGGAACGTGGCCTATGTGCTTAGAGGCTCCACAGACCAGATCGCGGCGGGCCAGGACGCGGAGGAGCTTTTGGCCAAGAAGGAGCCTATCCGGGTGGACTTAAAAGCCCTCCTGGACAAGGGGGACATGAGCCACAACCTCAAGCTCTCGTCGGGAGACGTTGTGTACATTCCCCTGGAAAAGGCCCTTAAGCAGTCCGAGACCAAAATCTACGTGGAGGGAAACGTCAAAACCCCTGGTGTGTATGATTACCAGCCGGGCCTCACAGCGCTGGAAGCCTGCATCATGGCCGGGGGATTTGACGGATACGCCGCCCCGGGCCGGGCCACTGTCAACCGCCAGAAAAAGGACGCGCCGGACGGCAGGGAAATTATCCGCGTCAACCTGGATGATGTGAAAAAAGGAAAAACCCCGGATATCGAGCTTCAGCCTGGAGACCGGATACACGTGCCGGAAACCTGGTTTTAACGGACCCCTCATCCCGTTTCGGGAGTCGTCATGGACGCGCCGCACAAGGAACTCAATCCGCATTTGACCGATTACCTCTTCCTTCTTTTGAAACACCGGTGGACCATCGCGGTGTCAACGGCGCTGGTCCTCGCCCTCACCGTTGTTCACACCTACACGTCCCCGCCTGTGTACCAGGCGACCTCCAAGCTGGTGATTGACATGGAGCGGAACATGTCCTTCATCACCGCGGAGGGCGCGGGCATGGAAACCTACCTTACGGTGGCCCTGGCGTTGAACACCCATTTTAAGCTGGTGACATCGAGGCCCGTGGTGGAGCGGGTGGTCCACATGCTCGAGCTGGATAAAACCGGGTCAAACGCGAAGGATCCGGAGGAGCCGGTTTTGCTCAAACGTCTGGTCAAGGGATTCAAAGACTTTATCCGCGGGGGAGAACCCGCGGACGCGCCCCAGGACAGGGTGGCCATGATGACCGACTGGGTCATGAAAAAAATCCGCGTCGAGCAAATCAAGGACACGCGGATTATCAACCTCCACGTGGAGGACCAGGATCCCGCGCGCGCCCGGGACATCGCCAACGCCCTGGCCCATGCCTACATTGACTACAACATCTCCAACAAGGTGGACGCCACCCGCAGCACCCTCGCCTGGCTCACCAACCAGTCCTACACCCTCAAGGCAAAGCTCGAAAAATCCGAAGCGGAGTTCCTCGACTTCAAACAGAGGGAAAAACTTTTTTCCATGGAGGGCAAGCAACAGGTCATCTCCCAAAAAATCCAGGAGTTCAACGATTCGTACCTGAAGGCGCGAAACCGCCGTCTGGAACTGGACGCGCAACTCCAGGAGCTTAAAAAGACACTTGCCGGGGGCGTTGACATGTCCCACATCCGCTCCCTGGTGACCAACTCCCTTATTGACAGCCTGTATGGAAACATCGTGAATCTGGAGGTCGAGCTTTCCACCCTGGAAAAAACCTTCAAGCCCAAGCACCCCAAGATCGTCGAGGTCCAGACAAGCATCGAGAACACGCGGCGCAAAATCCGCGAGGAGATCCGCAAGGAAATGCAAACCCTCGAAGCGGAGCGTTCGGTTTTGCAAAACAGGGAGAACGTGCTCCAGCAGACCATCGCGGGTTTCGAGACCGACGCCATCGCGACCAACCGCAAGGAACTCGAATACAAGATTTTGCAGCGCGCTGTGGACACCAACCAAAAACTCTACGATGCGCTCATGGCCAAAACCAAGGAATCGGACCTCATCGGGGATGCGGACGCGTCGAATATCCGGCTCGCCGAAGAGGCCGTCATGCCGCCCGCGCCCGTCAAGCCGAGGAAGCAGCTGAATATGGCCGTGGGGCTTATGCTGGGCCTTATACTGGGGATTGGCGCGGCCTTTTTATGGGAGTATGTGGACCGTTCCCTCAAGACCGAGGAGGATGTGGAGCGCTACCTCGGGCTTGCGGTGCTCGCCGCGGTTCCCCTTGGAGACCCGTTGCGGGGCCACGCGGCGGCCAC
>JAGVGH010000002.1 GCA_020057225.1 Desulfobacterales bacterium
CGCGCGCGCCGGGGCGGTGTGTTGTGGCAATGGCGTTGTTCGCGCGCGGGTTCACCCAACAATTCTATCCCCGGCAATCGGAACAGAATTCTGACAATTGCTATAGCTCTTCCAAAAGCCGCAGGAGTTCTTTTGTGTGGCGCTCCCACGAGTACCGCGCCCGGGCATGCTCCCGGCAACGCTCCCGCAGCGCGAAATACTCCGGACTTTTTGCGCCCCGGCTTGCCATAGCCCCGGCCATGCCCCGGGCAATGTCTTGAGGGGACGGAGAGGCAAAGAGAAACGAGGAATCAAATCCCGAAAGGATTTCCAGGGTGCCGCCCACAGGGGTGCCCAGAACCGGGGTGCCGCAGGCCAGGGACTCGACAGTGACAAGGCCGAAGCCTTCGAGTTCCCGGGTGGGGAGCACAAAGTAGTCCGCGGCGCCGTAATGGTCCGCCAGGGCCTCGCCGGGAATATAGCCGGTGAAGCGGACGCTTCCTCCCAGCCTAAGACTTCCCGCCAGCGCGGCCAGGTCTTCGGCCAAAGGCCCGGTTCCCCCCACCGTAAGATGCGCCTTGACTCCCTGGGACACGAGCTCGGCCATGGCGAGCAAAAGGTTGTCCAGACCCATGCGGGGTTCGAGGTTCCGCACCGTCAAAAAGTGGACGCTCCCCGGAGGATGGCCCAGGCGGGCCTTGAGTCCGGCGCGGTCGTCCGGGGGATGGAAGCGTGTTAAATCCACCCCCCCGGGGTTCACCGCGATCTTTTCCCTTGGCGCCCCGTAAATCCTCATAACCTTGTTGGCCATGTACCGGCTGAGTGTCATCACTTTTCCGGCCTTTGCCACACAGGCCCGCTCGACCAACAGCCTTGCTGCCGCTCCCGGCGCGGTGGCCGCCGGATGTTTCCCCTTGCGCGCAAGCCGGTATTCGGCGTGGGCCGGGGAATGGAACACGTGGAGCACAGGCAGCCCCCGGAGCCTGCCTGTGGCAAGAAGCGCGAAATAGGTGAAGGGGTGATGGCAGACCGCCGCGTCAAAGGGAGCCTCGGCGGCCAGTCCGTCATACAGCCCCGGCGCCTGGGTGAAGAGCGCGGCGAGAAAGCGCGGAAGGCTCTTAGGGTCTGCCCCGTAACAGGTTTCAAGCGCTCCATGCACCTCCCGCCGGACCGGAGGCCCGCCCCGGTTTTCCCTGGACAGCGCGCGCACCGTTTCCCCGGCCTGGGCAAGACCCCGCGCGTGCTGGAAAAGCACCTGTTCGGATCCGCTCACAGGCCGGTTGACAGGGGTGTCCGAGGCCAGAAGAATCCTCATGGCCGCCCCTCCCTCTGCTCTTTGCGGTAACGGGCGTATCCCGTGACAAAGCCCAGGGCATAGGCCGAATAGACCGCGGCATAGACAACATGCCCACGGGCCAGGCGGGAGGCCATGTTGACAGCGTGCCTAAGAATTCTGTAGCTCAAAGGGCGGCGGGCGGGAAAGGCGCTGACATGGGCGCCCGGGGTCTCGAAGAGCCATTCCTTGTAAAACACCTGGGCGTAGGCCGCCTGGGTTCCGTTTCTGTGGAACTGGCGCAAAAGAGGCACAAGGCGCGCGGGGGGAAGATGATGATAGACAGCCCCCGGAACCACCACCACCCTGTAGCCCAGGGAGCGGAATTCCCGCCTTAGATACGGATCCAGGCCCCGGGGAATAAGCTCGTGCTCGCCGCCCGCTTTGAGAAAGGCGTCTTTACGCATCATCAGGCAGCCATGCTCGGCCAGGTCCGAGTCTGTCACTGTGTCCACCAGGGGCGCTTGCCGCCGGGGCACTTCGCGCATGACCCGCCGGGCCAGAAAGGGCGCGTCCGGAGGCGCCCGGTTGAGTCCCCCGGCCATGCCGACAGCAGGATCCGCGTCCATGGCCGCCACAAGACGGGCAAGAAGGTCCGGCCCTCCCAGGGCGCTGTCGTCGTCCAGGGTTAAGAGATACTCCCCCTGGGCGAGCGCGGCCCCGGTGTTGATGGCCCGGCCCTGGCGAATATCTCCCGTGACAGTGACAAGCTCGAAATCCTGAAAGGTCTGGGTTTCAAGCTGGGCCAATAGCGCGTGAAACCGGCCGCCCCGGTCCCCGTCCGCGGTGGGGATGATAACGGTCACCCGGGGCGCTGGCACGCGCCGCGCCGCCTCCACGGTTCTCCCCGAAGGAACCCCCGTGTCGTTTTTGTGCCTCACAAACGCCCTGTCCGGCAGTTCCAAAACAGGTTCGCGTTCCATGCCTTATCCCGCCATGTCCCAAAGGGTTGCCAACGGCTTTTCCCGGGTGCTTTGGTCCAGGAAAAGACGCGCCCAGACCTCAAACACCACCAGGGACCATATCCGGTGTCCGAGTTCCTGTGTTCCCGCCTGATGGGCGTCCAGCATCCACCGGACAAACCCTGGGTCAAACAAATCCCGTTTGGGAAACGTTTCTTCCAGGAGCATGCGCCGGGCAAGCCCCCCGAGCTCTCCCCGAAGCCAGTGGGAAACAGGGATGGTGAAACCTGTTTTGGGCCGCCGGAAAAGGGATGCCGGCAAAAGCGGACGAAAGGCCCGTCTGAGAATCCATTTGGAGGTGAAACCCCGGAGCTTGTAATGAAATGGAAGCCGGGCGGCGAACTCCACAAGCTCCCGGTCCAGAAACGGCACCCGTACCTCCAGCCCGCAGGCCATGCTCATGCGGTCCACCTTGAAAAGGCAGTCGTCAGGCAAAAACGTGACGGTGTCCGCAAAGAGCATCTTTTCCCGGGGATCCGGGGTTTCCACCCAAAAAAGGCGCCGCCGTGTGTCCGCCGCGTCCCTTCCGCCCAGGTGCTCCCGGAGCGCAGGGGAATACAGCCGCGCCCGGAACTCCGCCGCAACCGATGTACGCCGGATAAACCCGGCTTCGACCCCGGAGTTCAGGTCCCGTAACAGCCGCGCGGCCTTGTGCCGGCGCGCGGAGCCGTAATGCTCCTCAAGGTTTCGGTCCGGAAGAAGTCTTTCCGCCCCGCCCCGGAGGGTTTCCGGGAGCGCCTGATAGCACTGCGCCCACTGCTGGCGGCGGCACCACTCGTACCCGGCGAACAGTTCATCCCCGCCGTCTCCCGAGAGCGCAACCTTGACATGCTCCCCGGCCCAGGCCGAAATCCTGTACGTGGGCAAGATGGAGTTGTCGAAAAAAGGCTCGTCCAGGTGCCAGACAAGGCCGGGCAGGACCTGGGCCACATCCGGGGCAAGGCGCAGGCCATGGTGCCGCATGCCGATATGGCGGGCGGTTTCCCCGGCATAAGCGATCTCATCCGGTCCGCCGCCCGTGTGGCCCAAAGAAAAAGCGTCCGCAGGCCCGCCTTCCATGGGCGCGGTCACTGCGGCCACCACCGCCGAATCCAGGCCGCCGGAGAGAAACGCGCCCACCGGCACATCGCTCAAAAGATGCCGTTTGGCGGCCTGGGCGAAAACATCCCGCAGTTCCTCGGTCAAGGCCGCCACGCCGGAATCGCGCTTGGGAACGTAACGGAGTTCCCAATACCTCTCGATGCGCGCTTTCCCGTCTTCAAACACCAGAACCGACGCGGGCGGCAGTTTGCGGATTCCCCGGTAAATGGTCCGCTCTCCGGGAATATAGCCCAGGGTGATGTAGGCGTCCAGGGCCTCCATGTCCATTTCCCGGGCCACACCGGGCGCTTCCAAAAGGGCCTTGATTTCGGAGGCGAACACGATGCCGCCGGGAACCAGGGCATAAAACAGGGGCTTGATGCCCATTCTGTCCCGGACCAAGGTGAGTTGCTTTTTGGGGGCGTCCCACAGGGCGTGGGCGAACATGCCGTCCAGACGCCTGACGGAAAGCGGTCCTTCCTCCTCATGGGCATGGAGAATGGTCTCGGTGTCGCTGGTTGTGGAATAGAAATGGCCTTTGGCCTCGTAACCGGGTTTAAGCTCCGGATGGTTGTAGATTTCACCGTTAAAAACCACGTGCAGGGTTTTGTCCTCGTTGGCCATGGGCTGGTTGGCCCGCTCGGACAAATCGAGGATGGCGAGCCTCCGGTGCCCCAGACCGGTGAAAAGCCCCTCTGTTTCCAGAAAGAGCATGCCCTCGCCGTCCGGGCCCCGGTGCGCGAGAGCGCGGGTCATGCGGAAGAGCGCCTCTTTCCAAACCCCCGCGTCCCTCTGCCCTCTGATGACAAATCCCGCGATCCCGCACATGGGCCTTACTCCGCCGCTTCCCGCACAATGTCCGCCACCCGGGCCGCCACGTGGCGCCAGCTTCGTTCCTTCAGCACGTAGTCCCGGCCCCCGGCGCCCAGGGATGCCCGGAGCGCGGGGTTCGTGAGCAGTTTGACGAGGGCCTGCGCCAGGGCCGCCGGATCCTCGGGCGGCGCCACAAGGCCCAGGCCCTTTTCGGTAAGGTCCACCACCTCGGGTATCACAGAGGTGGCGCTCGCCACCACGGGCTTTTGACACGCGAAATATTCGAGGAGCTTGAGACTCGACCGCCCGCTCTGGGTGTTGATGGCCTTGGAATAGGGCGCTGTGGCAACGTCCATGGCGTTGATGTAGGTGTACAAGAGTTCCCAGGGGACCAGCCCGGTGAAAAGAAACCGGTCCGCAAGACCTCTGTCCCGGGCAAGACATGGAAGATGCTCCCCCCATTTGCCTTGGCCGATGACCACAAACCGCGCTTCAGGAACCTCGGCAAGAACCCGGGGCGCCGCCTCGATCAAGGTTTCCACGCCGTCCCAGGGAAACAGATGGCCTACGAATCCGATATGGAGCGCGTCCGTGTCCCAGCCCAGCGCCTTCTTGGCCTCGCGCGTCTCCATAACCGGCATGCGCTCCGCGTTGACTCCATTCAGCACAACCAATGCGCGGTCATTGGATATGCCGTAATGGGCGGCGATCCGGTCCCGGATGGCGGGCGCCACGCACACAAGCCGTGTTGAAAAGGTGTAGTTGAAACGCTCGAACAGGAGGATTGCCCGCTTGCGGAGAGCGGAAAGGTTTTCGGATTCCACCTCGTCCAGGGTAAGGCCGTTGACCTCGGTGACAATGGGGACGCCAAAGAGGCGGGCCAGAAGAACCGGCCAGAACGTGAGGTAGGCCTGGCGCCAGTACACGGCGCCGGGGCGGTGTTTTAAAAAGCGCCGGAGCATGTAAAGGGGCGTGAGGGCTTCATGCGTCAGGGTGCGGAAAAAACGCCGCCGCACAATGGGCACATATTCAATGGGAACCAGTGTGGGATGGGGATAGGGCGCGTAGCCCGGGGCAATGAGGGTGATGTCGTGCCCCAGGGCGAGGAGGTTTTCCGCCACCTCCATCACATGGCGCACCGAGCCGGGGGAGCCGGTTTCGCCGGAAAGGTCTGTGCTGCACACGTACAAAATCCGCATCGCGTGTTCCTCAAGGGCTGGAGGCAGGCGTTAGATTCTATGTGCTTATCCCTAAATACTGCTGGGGAGGATTTTAGGGGCACTTTTTCATCGCGGGCGCACGCCGTGCGCCCCTACGGTTATGTGACGGACGTTATCGCTTACCACCGGGCGCTCCGATGGCTCGGGTTCCATTGCCGTA
>JAGVGH010000175.1 GCA_020057225.1 Desulfobacterales bacterium
ACGCCCCGACCGCTTCCTGGTAATTGCCCTTGTTGTAGGCGCGCATGCCTTTTTCAACAAGCTCCTCGGCGCTCGGCTCCTCCTTTTTTCCGCCAAACCAGGAGCACCCGGCCGCGCACAGGGCCAGAACAAGAACCATGGCAAAAATTTTCTTCACAGCTTTTCTCCGGCCTCAAGACCTTCGAGATAACGCTCGACACCCAGAGCGGCAACAGCCGCGTCCCCCGCCGCCGTGGCGACCTGCCTAAGCGGCGTGTTCCGCGCGTCCCCGGCCACAAACACGCCCGGCGCCGAGGTCTCCATCTTTTGGTTTGCGGCGATGGCGCCGCCCGCGTCCAAGTCCACGGCGCCCTTCAGGAAATCCGTTAGAGGGGTGATGCCCACCCACACAAAACATCCGTCCGCGGGCAGGTCTTTTTCCTCCCCGGTTTTCACATTTTTTACCGAGACGCGCTCGACGTTGAAAAGACCCTTGACCGCCGTGACCACCGAGTCCCAAACGATTTCCACGCGCTCATTGGCAAAAACACGCTCCTGCAGAACGCGCGCGGCGCGCAGTTTGTCGCGCCGATGCACGAGATAGACTTTTTTCGCGAACTTGGTAAGAAAAAGGCTTTCCTGGACCGCGGTGTCTCCGCCGCCCACCGCGACCACGGTTTTGTCGCGGTAGAAAGGCGCGTCACAGGTCGCGCAAAAGCTCACGCCCTTGCCGTAGTATTCCTGCTCGCCCGGCACATTGAGGCGCCTTGGACTCGCGCCGGTGGCGATAATCACGCTGTTCGCCGTGTAGGTTTTTTTTCCGCAGAAAAGTTTCTTCACCGGCCCGCTGAAATCCACGCTCTCGACCTCGGCGTTCTCCACAGGCAGGCCGAATTTTTCAGCCTGTTTGCTCATGCGGTACACGAGGTCCGCGCCGGATACGCCCTCGGGAAAGCCTGGGTAGTTTTCCACCCAGTCGCTCACGAGAATCTGTCCGCCGCACACTGTGCGCTCAAGAAGCAGGCAGTGTACCCTGGCGCGGGACAAATACATTCCCGCGGTCAGGCCGGCGGGCCCTCCGCCAATGATGATGCAGTCATAATCCGCGCCGCGCATGAAATTCTCCGCTTTGCATTCCCGAAGCTCCGAAACAAGGCTGTCCGCCGTGTCCGCGGTTGTCTTTTCAAATTTACCGCAACCTATTTGGAATTGGCCGCTTCCACGGCGTCTTTGATTTTGCCCTTTTGGACAAGACCGGTAATCTGCTCGGCCACGGCGCCGTTTTTAAAGATAATCAGGGTGGGAATGGCGCGTATGCCGAACTTTCCGGGCGTGACGGGATTGTCATCCACGTTGCATTTTCCAACAACGACAGTGCCCGCCCATTCCCCGGCCAGTTCCTCGATAACCGGAGCGATGGCGCGGCATGGCCCGCACCAGGGCGCCCAGAAATCCACGAGGACCGTTTTTGCCGAGTTGAGCACTTCCGCGTCAAAATTCTGGTCTGTAACTTCCAGCAAAGCTTCCGACATGGATTGTCCTTTCTGTGGAGAAGTAGGGGGGGCGGTTTTCCCGGGGCACAGAGGCATGCTCCGGTGGAAAACAAGATAGTATGCGGCCTCGCGCTTGTCAACAAAGTCCTCGCGCCCGCCCGCGCCTATTGGCGCGCAGCGTCTCAGACAGTACTCAGAGGCCGGAGGTTTGGACCAGGGGGCGCAACAGGCCAAAAGCGGGAGATGGTCCGCCAGGACGCTTTTCCAGAGAGTTCCGCCCTGGGCGCAGGCAGGCCCTGCTTTTTTTAAACATCGTTTCCTGGGCACATATTTCTTGACAAACCCTTAAAAGCGGCTATATAAAATCGGTTTGGCTCTTTAATGGAAACGTGGGATTGCCGCGCCAGGACTTCTCGCTTTCCAAAAGCCACAATCCCCAAAGGAGGTAGCACCATGTACGCGGTAATCGCTTCGGGAGGGAAGCAATACAAGGTTCAGGAAGGCGGAACCGTCCGGCTTGAAAAACTTGCCGGAAATGTCGGCGACGCCGTCTCGTTCGCCGAAGTTTTGCTCTTCTCCGATGGTGAAAAGGTCTCGGTCGGCCAGCCCGGCCTTGAAAACGTATCCGTTCACGGCAAAATCGTCGAGCAGGACAAATCCAAAAAAGTCATCGTCTTCAAATACAAACGCCGCAAACGGTTCCGGCGCCTTCGGGGACACCGGCAGTGCTACACCGCCGTGCGCATCCTCAAAATCGAGGCCCCCGGACTCGTCAGCGTGGTTCCGTCCGCCGAAACCGACACCCCGGCTGAAGCGTAAACAACGCATCACGAAGCACCCATACTCCGCGCCCATAACCGGCGCGCCGCGAGGATAGCGTCATGGCTCATAAAAAAGCAGGCGGAAGCTCCAGAAACGGAAGAGACAGCGGAGGGCAGCGCCGCGGCGTCAAGCGCTACGGCGGAGAAATCGTCCGCGCGGGCAACATTCTTGTCCGCCAGTGCGGCACCAAAATCCATCCGGGCGACAACGTGGGCCTTGGCCGCGATTACACCCTTTTTGCTCTTGTTGATGGCCGCGTTCAATACGAGCGCAAGGGCCGCGACAAAAAACAAGTAAGTGTTTACCCTGTGTGAAATTCGTTGACGAAGCGACCATAAGCGTGCAGTCCGGAAACGGCGGAAGAGGGTGTGTCAGCTTCCGAAGGGAAAAGTACATTCCCAGGGGCGGTCCTGACGGAGGCCACGGAGGCAAAGGCGGAGACGTCCTGTTAGAGGCCGTCTCCAACAAACGCACCCTCTACCACTTCCGGTTCAAACGCGAATTCGAGGCCCAAAACGGCCATCCCGGACAAGGCGCCCTAAAGGACGGCAAAGACGCCGCCAACCTCGTAATCCAGGTTCCTCCAGGAACCCTTGTCAAGGATGCTGAAACCGGCGAAATAATTGCCGACCTGGAAAAACCCGGAGACCGCTATCTTGCCTGCCGCGGCGGACGGGGGGGGCGGGGAAACGCGCATTTTAAAACCTCGACCCACCGCACCCCCAGGTTCGCCCAGCCCGGAGAACCCGGACAGTCCGCCCGCCTTGCCTTGGAGCTTAAGCTTCTGGCCGATGTCGGCATTGTGGGACTGCCCAACGCCGGAAAGTCCAGCCTGATAGCGGCGCTCTCCGCCGCGCGGCCCAAAATCGCCGGATACCCCTTCACAACCCTTACTCCCACCCTGGGAGTCGTGGAAAACCCTTACGGCGAACCGTTTATTGCCGCGGACATCCCCGGGCTTATTGAAGGCGCCCACGAAGGCGCAGGTCTTGGCATCCGCTTTTTAAAACACATAGAGCGGACCCGTGTCCTGCTCCATCTCATTGACGCGGACGCTTTGCCTCAGGATGACCCGCTTGCGCCCATGCGTGTGGTCAACGCCGAACTTTTCGCCTACAACGCCGCCCTCGAGGACAAACCCCAGGTCGTGGTCCTCAACAAACTCGACCTTCCTGACTCCGCGGCCAACGCCGCCCTGTTTGAGGCCGCTTTAGGAGGGCCGGTAATCCGCGTTTCCGCCGCGACCCATGAGGGCATTGGCGATCTTATCCACGCCCTCTTGCCTCTCGTGGCGACTGGACCCGCCGCCTCCGATGAAACCTAATCAACACGTCCGTGATTTCCCTTCCGGCTCTGTCCGGGGCGTTCCCCGCAATACACCCGACTGGCGTCCCCGGTTCTTTCTGGGAGTGCAACGCGCTGTTATCAAAGTGGGGTCCGGCGTTTTAACCGGAGAGCCCGGCCTTGATCTTTCCATCATCCGGTCCCTTGCCCGCCAGATTTCAAGGCTTGGCTCCCAGGGCGTCGAGGTCATTCTCGTCAGCTCCGGAGCGGTTGCCAGCGGTATGAAAAAAATCGGGATGAAACGGCGCCCCATGAACATCCCGGAAAAGCAGGCCGCGGCGGCGGTGGGCCAGGCAGGCTTGATGTATGAGTATGAAAAGGCGTTCGAAGCCCACTCCCGGCTCGTGGCCCAGGTGCTTCTCACCCGTGACGACATCGCCAACCGGACCCGCTATCTCAACGCGCGCAACACACTTCGCACACTCCTTTCATGGAACATTGTTCCTGTGATCAATGAAAACGACACCGTTGTGGTCCAGGAACTTAAATTCGGCGACAATGACAATCTGGCCGCTATGATCAGCCAGCTTATGGACGCGGATGTCTGTGTCATTCTTTCCGATGTGGAGGGACTGTACGAAAAAGACCCCAGGCTGTATAAGGAAGCTCCTCTTGTTCGGTCTGTCGAGCGGGTTTCCAAAAGCATGGAGGAAATGGCCGCTGGAGGCGCAGGCGCGCTCGGCACAGGCGGCATGTTAAGCAAGCTCCGCGCGGCGCGCAAAACAACCGCGGCGGGAATCCCCATGGTGGTCTGCCTTGGCTCCAGGGATGGAATCCTTGACGAGGTTTTTTCAGGCCGGGAAACCGGCACCTTCTTTTTTCCACGGCACCGGCATCTTGCCAGCCGTAAATGCTGGCTTGCCTACGCCACCAAAGCAAAAGGCGCGCTCCTTTTGGACGATGGAGCCGTGGCCGCCCTTGTCCAACATGGCAAAAGTCTTTTGCCTGTTGGCGTTCGCGAGGTAAGCGGCGAGTTTTCATCCGGCAGCCCGGTGGAATTAAATACCCTTGACGGAAAGACCATCGCCCGGGGGCTCGTCAATTATAATTCCGCCGACCTGCGTAAAATCATTGGAAAATCCTCCCGTGACATCGAACCCGCGCTTGGATATAAACTGTATGACGAGGTCATACACAGGGACAATCTTGTAGTCTTTGAAGACAAAGAGGAAGGGGCCTGCGCATGGAAACCACCGTCAAAGAAATAGCCCGTAAGGCCCGCGCCGCTTCCAGGGCCATTGCCGCGTGTCCCGGCTCCCTCAAGGACAAAGTGCTTTTGGAAACCGCCGACGCGCTTTTCGCCAACAAGTCCGCTATCCAGGAGGCCAATGCCCGGGATCTGGAATACGGGGAAGAGAAGGGGCTTTCCTCCGCCATGCTGGACCGTCTCACAGTCAAGGACGCCACCATCGCCTCCATGGCCCAGGGACTGCGGGAGGTGGCGGCCATGCGGGATCCTGTGGGTTCCATGGACGAGACATGGATACGGCCCAACGGGCTTGAAGTCGGGCGCATGCGCATTCCTCTTGGAGTGGTGTGCATGATTTACGAGTCCCGGCCCAATGTCACCGTGGACGCCGCCGGACTTTGCCTTAAAGCAGGCAACGCCACCATTCTAAGAGGAGGCTCCGAGGCCCTGCATTCCAACCAGGCCCTTGGCCGAATTATCTCCAGCGCGTTGGTTTCCAACGGCCTGCCTGGCGAGGTTGTAAGCCTTCTTCCCATGCGCGAGCGCGAGGCCGTGCTTCATTTGCTCAGGCAGGAGGAAAGCATTGATCTCGTAATTCCCCGGGGCGGGGAAGGACTTATCCGGTTTGTTGTTGAAAACTCCCGGATTCCGGTTCTCAAGCACTACAAGGGAGTCTGCCATGTGTTTGTTGACGAGACCGCCGACCTCGACATGGCGCTCAATATTTGCATGAACGCCAAAGTCCAGCGTCCAGGAGTCTGCAACGCCATGGAAACCCTCCTTGTCCACAAAACCGTGGCATCCCGGTTTTTGCCCATGGCCGCCAAATCCCTCCTTGCCGCCGGAGTCGAGCTTCGCGGATGTCCCGCCTCCTGCGCGTTGATTCCCGAGGCCAAACCCGCCGCGCCCGAGGATTTTGGAATGGAATTCCTCGACCTCATACTCGCGGTGCGTGTGGTGGACGGAATTGACGAAGCCATGGAGCATATTGCCAGGCACGGATCGCAGCACACCGAATCCATTGTCACCAACGATCTTTCCCGCTCCCGGCGCTTTGTCCGCGAGGTGGACGCCTCCGCGGTGATGGTCAACACCTCCACACGGTTCAATGACGGCGGGGAGCTGGGTCTGGGAGCGGAGATCGGCATTTCCACCTCCAAACTTCACGCGTTTGGCCCCATGTCTGTTAAGGAGTTAACATCCGCCAAGTTTGTTGTCATGGGCGCCGGCCAAGTACGCAAGTAACGGAGAACCCATGCGCGCGGGACTCTTTGGAGGCACGTTCAACCCTGTTCATACGGGACATTTGCGCGCCGCCGAAGAGTGCGCCGAAATCTTCTCGCTGGATCGGGTTTATCTTATCCCAAGCTATACTCCTCCTCACAAACCCGGGCCGGACCTTGCCGGACACGCGGACCGGCTGGCCATGGTCCGGCTTGCGGTGGAAGACAACCCGCGCTTTTTAGCATCCGGCGCGGAATGCGCCCGTGGCGGGCCCTCCTATACGCGGGACACCCTGTTGCATTTCAGAAACACGCTGGGACCCTCCGCAACCCTTTTTTTTATAGCAGGCGCGGACGCTGTGATGGACATCCATACATGGCGCGCCTATCCGGAAATCTTCCAGCTTGCGCACGTTCTTGTTCTCTCCCGTCCCGGGCAGCCTGGTTGCCCCGAAATTTTCAGCCACATCGCCGCCATTCTGCCCAAGATTTACACCCCTTCCGCCGCCGACACGTTGGAAGGGAAGGATTCCTTCCGGACCATTCATTTTTTTCCCTGCACAGCCTTGGACATTTCCGCCAGTCTGGTCCGTCGGCTGGCGCGGGAGAAACGAAGCCTGCGCTACCTTGTAGTGCCTAAAGTCGCCGACTACATTTGCGAAAAAGGATTATATACATGAACCAGACCGTTGTGCCGCCTCCATCAGGAACACTGCCTCCCGAGTTGTCCGCCGTGCTTGCGGCCGCCGGGGAACGAAAGGCTGAACACCTTGTCACGGTGGATGTCCGGGGAAAGTCCTCCATCACGGATTTTTTTGTTATCATGAGCGGACGCTCCAGCAGGCAGGTCTCTGCCCTGGCGGAGCACATCCGGGATTCTTTGAAAGAGGCGGGGTTTCGTCCGCTTGGAATTGAAGGGCTGAACGAGGGGCAATGGGTTTTGCTCGATTTCGTCAATGTTATCGTGCATATTTTCCATGACCCTGTCCGGTCTTTTTACGATTTGGAGGGGCTTTGGAGCGACGCGCCCCGGATACCGGCCTCCACTCCAAAAGCTGAGACTCCCGAAACCCTGATGAGCGGCACCGCTGATTAGCACACCAGCGCCATGGCGCTAAGGAGGAACAATGGCTAACAAGGCGCTTCTTCTAATACTGGACGGATGGGGCCTGCGGGCCGAAAAAGACGGCAATGCTGTGGCCAATGCGCGCACCCCTTTTCTTGATTCGTTGTTCGCGCGCTATCCGCACACACGCCTTGTTTGCCATGGACGCGATGTGGGTTTGCCGGTCGGGATCATGGGCAACTCCGAAGTCGGCCATCTAAATTTGGGAGCCGGGCGTATTGTTTACCAGGATATTGTCCGTATAGACAAGGCCATCGAAGACGGAGATTTCTACCAGAATCCCGTGCTGTTGGAAGCCATTGAAAAGGCTTCCGCATCCCGCGGCGGCCTGCACCTCGCCGGACTGTTATCCGACGGCGGCGTTCATAGCCACATCACCCAGTTGTACGCCCTCCTTAAACTTGCCAAGGCGAACAATGTTAAGAACACGTTTATTCATGTGATTTTGGACGGCAGAGACACAGCGCCGGACAGCGGGCAGCATTATGTCCGCGCCCTTATGGATTATATAGCCGAACTTGGACACGGCGAAATCGCGACCGTGTGCGGGCGCTATTACGCCATGGACCGGGACAAGCGCTGGGAAAGGAATCGCGAAGCCTACCGTTTATGGACCGAAGGCGTTGGAACAGACGCTGAGGATCCGCTTTCCGCTGTCCTCGCCGCCTATGGAAAGGGCCAAACCGATGAATTTGTCCGGCCTGTCCGGATACTTCGGGAGGGGCGGCCTTTTGGCACTTTGAAAAACGGGGACGCCATGGTTTTCTTCAATTTCAGGGCGGACCGCGCCCGGCAAATAAGCCGCGCGCTCACAGACCCTGATTTCGCCGGGTTTTCGCGCCCTGTCACGCCTCAGCTTGCCGCCTATGTGTGCCTTACAACCTATGACGCCGCGTTTCCGCTTTCTGTCGCGTTTCCGCCGCAAAAGCTTACGGGAATCCTGGGCGAACATCTTTCCGCGCTGGGCCGCGCGCAATTGCGGATTGCCGAAACCGAGAAGTATGCCCATGTTACCTACTTCTTCAACGGAGGAATAGAGACTCCCTTCCCGGGCGAAGACCGCTGCCTTGTTCCTTCTCCCAGGGAGGTGCCCACCTATGACTTCAAGCCGGAAATGAGCGCGCCGCTGGTCGCCGGGGAACTGTGCTCCCGGATACTCGCCGGCCATTATGAGGTTATCGTCTGCAATTTCGCCAACATGGATATGGTTGGACACACAGGGGTTTACGATGCCGCGCTCAAAGCCGTTGAGACTGTGGACCAGTGTGCGGCCAAGGTTATCGGCACCGCGCATTCTAAAGGTTTCAGCGTTTTCGTATGCGCGGATCACGGGAACGCGGAAACCATGTGGGGGCCCGATGGCAAGCCTCATACCGCGCACACGTTGAATCCGGTGCCTCTTATACTTGCGGATGACAGATATCTTGGCCGGACGCTTCGCTCCGGAGGACGGCTTGGGGATGTGGCGCCGACAATCCTCTCGGTTTTAGGTATTGAGAAGCCTTTGGAGATGACGGGTGTTTCGCTGTTGGAGGGCTAATTATGGAAAACGGAAACCAAGCGCGCGACTGTGAATTTACCGCCGACCGGGTAAGCGGGCAAAAGATACCCCTTGTGGGAGCCGAGGAGAACCGGCAGGAATTTTTGAGGGTATTGCTGGAAGACAAGGGGTATCTGAAAGAAGACATTCTTGTGGATTTTCCTCTTGAGTTCACTGTTTCAGGAGAAATCTACACAACACGCCTCGACATCGTCCTGCGGATAGAAGGGAGATTGTTCGCTGTGGTGAAGGTTGCAGCCGGGTCTTTGGGAAGCAGGGAGCGTGAGGTTGTGGCGGCGGCCCGCGTTTTGGAAGGCGGACCCGCCGCTTTGGGAATCGTCACGGATGGGAGGGACGCGCTTGTTTGGAGCGCGTCCACAGGGCGGTTGGAAGGCCAAGGGCTCGGCGCGGTGCCGGCCCGCGCCGATGGCCTGCGAATGTTACCGGAGTTTGACGCCGCTCCTTTGGAGGGTGACGCTTTGAAGCGCCACCGGCTGATCTTCAGGACTTACGACATTGCCAACGTGAATGTTTCGCGAAAAAGAACATGACGGATACCAAAATGCGTTTAAAGCCGTAACACGTGCCCGAAGATCCCTCCAAATCTCCCGCTCTCTGAGGGAGAGGGCCGGGGTGGAGGCATCCCTTAATGGTTATGCCTGATTGCGCCTTGGTATAAGGAAAGCCCTGTTACTCTTCCGCCAGCTCCTTTCCGCAGTGTTTGCAGACCTTGGCTCTCTGCTTGATGATTTCCGCGCAGAACGGGCACTCCCTGGTGAAGTGCCGCCCATGCAGCTTTGCGACTGCCTTGGTTGTTTCCGCCTCCAGAAGGCTGTTGGCGCATTTGTGGTTGACAAGGGGCTCGATGCTTTCAGCCGTCCCGATATCTCCCAGTATTTCCGCCGCTTTCACCCGCACCCTGCTGGGCCGGACCGCGTCCAGAAAAATTTCCAAAGCCTTTCCGGCGTTCTTATCCCGATAGCATTCCGCAAGCTCCGCGAAGCCGGCTTTTATGGCCTGTTCCTGCCATTCCTGTTCCTTGAGGATTTCCCCGTCAATGATCTGCCCTTTGCCTCCTTCGCTGGAAAACACCGGCATGCACTCGAACACCTCGGTTCCGGGGTAGTTGATACACCGCATGGAGGCTTTGTGCGCGTAGTTTTCCCGGATAGTTTTCCATCCGCCCGCGTATAGGGAGCACTCGTCATTGTAGCATACATACAGGTAGGGCGTGCCCCAGCCCAGGCCATCGCCGAATGTCATGGGCGGCACTTCCCAGAGGCTCATGGGTTTTCCGCAGTAGGAGCAAAGAGGAGGCGTGTTTTGCAGAATGCCTTCTAAAACTTGCTCCTTGGTTTGTATGGCCATTTGATTCCTCCTTGTGTGTTCCGGAAAACGCGAAAAGCCCCGCTCCAAAGACAGCTCCTCGCCAAGAGTTACACCTATAATAAGGGCGGGGAACAAGATGTCAACGCGGCGCATTGTTCCACGTGGAACACCGGAGCCGCGTTAAACCCCAAAATGTTCCACGTGGAACAAATCTGTCGAAAGAATATTCAGGCGCTGTGGCAAAGAACCCTGAAACAGCCTACTTCCCGATGCAAAACCGTCCGAAAATCGCATCCAGAATACCCATATCCGTTCCCTCCCCGAAAATTTTCTGAAGCTCCCGTATTCCTTCCCGCATATCCTCCGCCATGAGTTCCACCCTCCCCTCTCCCTCTCCCTCGATGGCGGCGCCTTCAAAGAAAGCCAAAGCCGCCTCCAGATGTCCGCGCTGCCGTAGATTAACAACACAGGTCTCCTCTTCCCCGGAAGGGATGTCTGCCTTGAGCCGCTCGCCTACGCGGCTTTCAAGAGCATCAAGTCCTCTTCGGGTTTTTGCGGAGACCGGAACCCACGGGCGCGAAGAAAGCGAAACCGGCGTCGGCGCTCCCGATAGAAGGTCGGTCTTGTTGGCGGCAAGAACAACAGATGGATGTTCCACTTGCCCGAGTATCTCAAGGTCTTCTGGCAGCAGGCCCGTGGAGGCGTCATAAACAAATACAACCAAATCCGCCCGGGAGATGGATGCCAGGGCACGGGAGACGCCCTGTTGCTCCACAGGATCCTCAGTGACGCGGATTCCGGCAGTGTCTTCCATTTCCACATGCGCCCCGGAAAAAACGCATTCCGCCCGGACCGTGTCCCGGGTGGTGCCGGGGCTGGAGTGGACAATACACCTCTCTTCTCCAAGAAGAGCGTTAACCAGACTGGATTTGCCAACATTGGGGCGCCCGGCGACCACAATGCGGGGGGCTTTAGGTGAGAGAGCGAATTTGCGGGATCGCAAAATAAGGCGCCGGATTTGCGGGAGCACATTCTCTCGAAGCCTGAGAGCAATGCGGGGAATATCCATATCCTGGACATCCTCGCCAAAATCAAGAAACGCCTCCATCTCCGCCAGGGCATCCCGCGCGGCCGAAAATACCGGGCCAAGATGAAGCTTGATCGAGCCGCCCAAACGGTCCAGCGCCTGGGCCGCGCTTGTGGCTTCCCGGGACTCCACAAGCTCCAAAACGCTTTCAGCCTGGCTAAGATCCATGCGGCCGTTAAGAAAAGCTCTTCGCGTAAATTCACCGGGCTGCGCTAAACGGGCTCCCATCTGGATGACTAATGCCAAGACCGATCCAAGGCTGGAGATTCCACCGTGCCCCTGAATCTCGACAACATCTTCCCCGGTATAGGAACACGGCCCCGGCATAAAGACGGCAAGAACCTCATCAAGGATTCGATGCGTGCCCGGCTCTGTTATCCAGCCGCGGCGCAGCCGACAGGGGGATTTCCTCCAAAACTCCAGCGGTGTTCCATGCGCCGTGTGCGCGGGATTCTTGAAGGAGTCAGGCTTCGAAGCCGAAAAGACGGAGCGTAGAATGGCGGAACTTTGAGGGCCGGAGATCCGGACAATGCCGATGCCTCCACCGGTAGGAGTCGCGATCGCGGCGATTGTGTCATGCAGCATAGGGCACCAATAAAAACCCCGGCAACCTGGGAGGGGCGCCGGGGCGTGGGGAGGTTTCAAATCAGAGGAGAGAAATCAGGAGGCGCTGTCCCCGGCCTTTTCCCTGGCAGGCATAATGACAAGCTTCCGAAGCTCCCCCGTGCCTTTGCTTTGAGTACGCACATCGGGATCATGCTGAAGCGTTAGATGCACGATCCGCCGGTCATGCGCGCACATAGGATTCATGCTCACGGCTTTTCCTGTGCGCTTGACTTTCTCGCCCATCCTCACGGCAAGACGCCGCAACGCTTCTTCTTTCCGGGCAATATACCCTCCCGCGTCAACCCGTACCCGTACCTTGTCGGTATCCGAACCATTGTTGACAATGCGTTCCACCAAATACTGTAGAGCTTCCAGGGTCTGGCCTTTCCGTCCGATAAGCGTGGCTGTGTCAGCCCCTGAAATCTCAATGAGAATTTCACGGTCCTCCAAAACAACGGCTTTAAGCTCTGGCGCCTCCATGACGGAATTGGCGATAGCCGCCGCGCCTTCCAGAGCTTTGCCGGCAAGTTTCGCAAGTTCCGGATCCCTTTGCTCGGCTTCCTCCAGCGTGTAAGTTTTCACAACGGGTGGCGGGGCAATATGCGCGGGAGAGGAGGAATCAGAACCCTCCGCCTGCGCGGCCTTGGGCTTCCGGGCACGGGCCGGTTTTGGCCGCCGCTCTTTCTTGGGCCGGGCGGGAACAGCCTCTTTAGGCTCGGAACTCTCCTGGGCGGAGTCGGACGGCTTGGGCTTTTCAGGCTCTTGCCTTTTTTTGCGGTTTTGTCTTTCCCGTGAGGATCTGGAGCGCTGGGTTCCGCGATCCTGGGCGCCGCGTTCGGAAGACTGAGAGGGCGCGGCCTCCGGAAGCGGGGCCAAAACGTCCTCCTTAATCGCCGGTGTCCGAAATTCCGGCTTTTTGGAGGTGCGCGGAGCTTCGGTTTTTTCCTCGGAGCGCGGAGCGGGCGCGTCCATCTGCGCTATCGCCTGGGTAACGCTCTCCGGAAGAATATCCTTTCCTTGGATCGTAACACGGATTTTGGCTTTCTTCACCCCGACCAGCCCGAAGATTCCGGTGGAGCCATGAGAAAGCACATCGTATTTAATCTGCTCCTTGGGCAGATTAAAGTGCTTGGACGCTTTTTCCAGGGCATCCTGCTCTGTTTTTCCTTCAAACTCCATGTGGAAGGCCATTAGCTCCTCCGTTTTTGAGCGCGCTTCTTGGTAACCAGCTTTTGCTGCGCCATGGAAATAACATTGTTCACCAGCCAGTACAAGACCAGCCCGGAGGGGAAGTTGATGAACATGATGGTGAAAACAATGGGCAGGGCGAGCATGATTTTCGCCTGCATGGGATCGCCGGGCGGCGGCGACATTTTCTGCTGCAAAAACATGGTCACACCCATGATTACAGTAAGGACTGGAATCCCATAGGGCGGGTCCATGAACGGAATCGCGAAGCCAAACCGCAAAAGCCGGTCAGGAGCGGACAAATCGTTTATCCAAAGAGCGAAAGGCGCGTGACGAAGCTCAATGGCCCCGTACAGCATCCGGTACAAGGCAATGAACACAGGGATTTGAAGCAACAGCGGAAGACACCCGCCCAAAGGGTTAATCTTGTAGGTGCGGTAAAGACGCATGGTTTCTTCATTGAGTTTCTGCTTGTCATCCTTGTACTTGTCACGAATGGCCTGCATTTCTGGCTGAAGCATCTTCATCTTTTCCATGGACTCATAGCTTTTGTTGCCAAGAGGCCAAAAAGCGAGTTTGACAAGAATGGTCAAAATAATAATGGAAAGTCCATAGTTGGGGTAGAGGCCGTGAATGAAATTCATAAGGTAAAGGAAGGGCTTGGCGATGATATCAAACCAGCCGAAGTTGAGGGCGCGGCCAAGATGGTTGCCGGATTGATTGAGAACCGCCAGGCTTTTTGGGCCGAAGAAAATCTCGTGGGTGAAAGAGGTTTTCTGGCCTGGCGCAACAGAGACAGCAGGGCGCTGGTACGTGGTTTCGACTGTTCCGGCAGGATCAACCGAGAAGAAAAGCGCGGCCTGGGCTGTGGGATCGGAAATAAGCGCGGAAAGGAAATACTGGGTGGTAATTCCGCTCCATTCCACCGCGCCTGGGAGCGTGGTGATCTTCCCTTTGCGCACATCATCCAGACTGATTTCCTTAAAACTTCTGCCCATGAGACAGACCGGGCCGCTGAAAGCGTATTTTGAGACCTGGGTTATTATCCCGCGCAGGGAGACGCTTGAAGATCCTTTCAACAACGCGGCGGATCCGTTTTCAATCTGAACATCGAGCTTCACAAGGTACGAGTCTGGAGAAAAGCGGAAGGTTTTGCTTACCCGCACACCTTGTGGTGAAGTCCAGATAAATTCAAGGGGCAGCGCTTCTTTCGTGACTTTAATAGCATCCTGGGATTGTGAGGCGCTGTAAACCGCATCCGTAAGCAGATTGGCTCCGTTTTCCCCAAAGGAGAACGCGGCGGTTCCCTGCCCTTCCGGTAAACGGACGAGATCTTTGGCGGGTGAATGTTTCTCATTGGTCTCACGGTAGTTATTGAGGGAAAGGTTCAGAATTTCCGCGCCTCTTTCGGAAAGTCTGACGGTGTAGAGGGGGGTCTCGACGGTTATAAGTCTTGCCGGCGCCAAGGGCTGAACGTTCCCCGGCGGAACGGGGGCGGTCCCGGCAACAGTGGCGCCTGCGGGTTGAGAAAGGGCGGTTTGGGTCTGGCCGGAGGCTCCGCCCGGGGAGACGGCACCCTGGCTGTCCCCTTTGGGGGCTGTCCCGGAGGCTGTTTCGCCGGTGGTTGGCGCGGGCGCTTTTTGCGGCTGGGGCTGCTTTGGGAAAAGATATCCCCATGCCAAGAGGACAAGCACGGAAAGGGATACAGCAAGAACCATACGGTATTGTTCCATTTGATACTCCTGAACGGCGCGCCCCTGCGCTGGCGCGCGGGACGCCGTTGTCATGGCACGGGGTCATACCCTCCGGGGCAAAACGGATGGCATCTCAAAATCCGGCGAAGCGCAAGCCATGACCCTTTGAGGGCCCCGTGTTTTAAGATAGCCTGGTACGCGTATTCGGAGCAGGAGGGAACAAAGCGGCATGCCGGCGGTAAAAAGGGCGACACAAAACGCTGATAGAATCTGACCAGGAGAAGGAGGAGGGAGCGGATGGTCAGTTCTCCTTTTCGACGAGGCCAAACGCGTGCTCCAGGGCGCGGAAGAGTTCGGGGTTGCCCAGGAGCACAGCGCGGTGCTTGGCGATGATGTTGATGTCGAGGTGGCCGCGCGAACGCGGCCGCCATTTGCGAAACACTTCCCGCGCAAGGCGTTTAATGCGGTTTCGCCGGGTGGCCTTGCCGGTTTTCCGGGTCACAGTGATACCGAGGCGGTTTGTTTCCCCCGTGTTTTGAGCAAAAACTATGATGAAATACGGGTTTTCCCTTTTACGCGCTCCTTGGCGCAGGCGCGTGTACTCATGGCGCTTGCGGAGGCGGTGTTCTTTCAGGTAAGCGTGGGGCCGCATGGATTAGAGCGCAAGCCGCTTTCTGCCTCTTGCCCGGCGGCGGTTGATGATGGCGCGGCCTTGTTTGGTGGACATTCTTTTGCGGAAACCGTGGGTGCGGACGCGTTTGATGTTGCTGGGCTGGAACGTGCGTTTCATAGTCGTGCTCCCTTATGTGCGTTAAGGCGTTTCGGCCTTGTTGTTACCGTTTTGGCAAGGAGTGCCTGCTGACAGAAATTCCCTTCAGAGGCAATTGCAAAACTCATAGAAACGACAAACCTAACGTGGGCCGGATGGTTCCGCACGCAGGGCAGGCTCATCCAACACTTAGAAATCATTTAGAAATGTTGGGTGAACACGGGCCTCGCGGCCTGGATCCACCCTGCCTACGCCAAATATGCAATTACCTCTTCAAACAAAGCGTTTATTTAAAGCACCGTCTGCGGTTTCTGTCAAGGCTTTTTTCCATGCCCCGTTTGCGGGCACAAGACGGAAAAAGAAAAAACTCCGCCTCCTTCCGCGCCCCGGATTATTGCGCGTTATGCTTCACGGGAGGAGGGGTTCCCCGCGCCAGAAGATAAGGAAGCTGACAGCTTTTTGTATTGCACATTTGGCGCGGGTGGTGCATCCTCGCGCCACATGGAAAAGAATCCACCATCAAGGGAGAACCACGCCATGCCCGTGAACGGGAAAGAAACAGGAAAACAAGTGTTTGAAATTCACTATCCTGGCGGGGCAACACTCACGGGAGCGGTCCTGGATGTTTTAAAAGCGTCCGCGGACGCCCTGGTGTGTCCCGTGGATCCAGGATTAAGCCTTGCGGGCGGACTCGCCGCCATCGTGGCCCAGGCGGCGGGGCGCGCGTTTTCGGAAGATGCGGCTTCCTTGGCGGCAAAGATCGGCCACCTGGAGCCAACCGTGGCCTTGCCGATATCCGCCGGAGCGCTGCCGTTCAAGGGCGCCATTTTGGCCTGCGGGCCGTTGAAGCGGGATGTGAAAACAGTGCCCAAGCTGGAAAAGACAATTCTCAACTGTCTTTCCCTGGCGGACAGAAAAGGGTGGCGGAGTGTGGCGTTTCCGCACATCGGCCCTGGAATTTTTACCTTGGACCATGAAATGTCCGCTCATGCGTTTAAGCGCGCTCTGCCGGAATTCTGGGATGCTACCGATGTGACGGTGGTAACCTCCGTGGTTCTGTGCCTCACCCTTGACGCCTATCCGGTGTACGGGAAGATACTGTCGCCCGGAGGAAATCTGTAACAGAAAAAAGAAAACCCGCGCGGGCGCGGGGTTCTTTGCTATAACAAGGCGCGGGTTTTGATAGTTAGTTTTCTTTTGTCCGTGACGGGCTGTTGCGGAACCGCGCAAGCTCCTTTTCCCGGAAACCCGCGCTTTTGGCAAATTCCTCGCACCAGGATATCACCTTCTTCGATCGCTCGAAATATCCCGAGGGATAGGGGAGCCACTTGCGGAATTGCCTGCCGCCGCGTCCTTCGGGCTGCACGGGTTTTTTGTTGTGGTAGGTCCAGACGACAGTGGCGTCGCCCCGGCCCTCCAGGACAAACTGCCAGTCGTCCCGCTCCACAATGGTTTGTACAACCGGTTCACTCATGAGGGATCCCTTTTTGTTGAGCTTGCAAGCGGACTTCTGTTTCGCATGCAAGCAAAAAACATGCAAATCCTTCCATGGAATCATCCTTTATAAAATTGAGGTAATTGCAAAACTCTTAGAAACGACAAATTTGATGTAGGTTGGATGGTTCCGCCCGAAGGGCAGGTTCATCCAACACATAGAAATCATTTTAG
>JAGVGH010000142.1 GCA_020057225.1 Desulfobacterales bacterium
CCAATCCGTAACACCTGCTGAAAGCTCCCGCTCAATCTCCCTCTCCCTGTGGGAGAGGGCCGGGGTGAGGGCATTGCTTGTCGGATTGCACCTTGGTATTAGCCAATCAGGGAGAGGTTCAGCGTCCCGTTCTCCACAAGAGGGTACACGGCGTTGATTTCCTCTTGTACCATCATCATTCGGGAAATCGCCGTGACAATTCTGCAATAGGCCATGATTTCCGGCAGATCCAAAACCTTTTCCTGCCGCTCTTTCAGCCATTTTTCGCAAACCTGGTAACCGCCGATCTGATATTGCCACACATCCGGGGGAACAGGCGCGAAGCGCTGCCCCGGGTTGATCCACACGGTTTCTGTTTCCGGCTCATAGCGAAGCCCTGTTTTTTTGCCGGGGTCCACGCGCCTGCCGCCCTCTCCGTGAAACCGGCACAGGGGCGGGGAAAGTTCCGGCGACTCGAGCAGATGCAGCGCGGCGACGCGCGCGCCCAGGGCGGCCATGGCTGTGAAAAGCTCACGGTCCGAGGGGAATGGAACACGGGGGAAGTCCGTGCGGAGAAATTCCGCGTACCGCGCGCGGTAGTCGGGCGCGTGGAGCACGGCGGCCACATAGTGGAACACGTCCTCGGGCGGGACGGTTGTCCCGTAGGCATCGGACAGGGCGGCCAACAGTCCGGGGGTCAGATTGGGCGCCCGCTCTTCGGTCTTGACCCCGTTTCCCGCGAACAGGACATCGCCCTTGGAGGAGGAATAGACGTACAGGGGGAAAACGAAGCCATTGTTTGAAGTATTTGGAGACATGCAAATTACTTCGGAAATTTTGTCTGTCACTTGAGCGTGATGAAATTTTTCTCCTTTAGTGAGTCTAGAAGTTATAAGAGCAATATTACCTCCCGGAAGCATCTGTCTCATGACATTTCGGCGAGGCCTACAGAGAAAACCTCTCGACCGGCCAGTGTAGTAGGTGTACCTAATATCAAAGGGCCTGTAGAGGATGGGCACGATATGTTTCCGCGCGGGTCCTGACTTCCCGATGTCCTCCTGGGCCAGCGCGACTTTCCAGTCCCGGGTATCTTTCCCAAGTCCGTAGCCCTCCCTCGCCCTTTCCGGGTCCATTTTCGAGAACACCGTCACCGTTTTCCAAACCTCTTCGGGCGTCCAGTGGATGGCCAGTTTATCCCGCGCCGTCACAACCCCAACGCTGTTCACGGGAAACAGGGCGGGAACAGAGGGAAAACTGTAGTACATGGCTTCCAAGGCGTTGTCGCGCGGCGTGAACAGGTAAAAGGGCGGGGCCGGAGTCAAGGTCTCCCAGTTTGTGGTCGAAACCTCGTGCCCTTCAAGCCAGGCCTGCTTGCTTTCCCGGGAACCCCACAGATCAAAATGATGCGCCCTGGCAGGGCCGTTCCGCCTCCCGCCGCGCCGGACAAACAGGGCAATCGCCACGCCCTGGCGAATATCAAACACGTTTTGATCCGCGCTTCCGTCCGGGCATGTTTCTTTTTTCAGGGCGTTTCCGTGCAAATCCAGAATGAAAATTGCGTCAAAGGTCCGCAGGAGGCTCTGCCGCATTCCCCGGAACGTGGGATTGTCGAGGTAGCCGTGGTTGGTAATCATGCCCACGGCGCCTTGTCCGGCCTGTTCGATTTTATATTGGGCAAACCGTAAAAACTTGACGTAATCGTCCTGGAGCCATTTGGGATTTTTTTCGCCCAGAGGCTTCCCGTCCACTTTTTTATAGTCTTCGATCAGCCCGCGTATCCAGTCTCCGGTGTTGCTGGAATGGCCCGAGTAGGGGGGGTTGCCAAGAATGACGAGAATGGAGGTTTTGCGTTTGATATCTCCTGCCAGACGGGATTCCCCGGCAAGTGAGGAAAGCCCTGGAAGCCTGCTTTGCTCCAGCTCTTCAAAATCCAGGGTGTTGGTGAGGTAAAAAGGCATCCTCTCCTTGTCAGACAAGCGGCAGCCCAGCTCTTCGAGCAGAAAACCCATCTTGATGTGGCCCATGGCGTAAGGCGCCATCATGAGCTCGAACGCGAAAAAATTCTTCAACACGTGGTTCCGGATAAACTCCCCGCGCGCTCCGCCGCCGTATTTCTCCTCAAATTCCCGGACCGCCAGACGGACCGCTCCGGCAACAAAGGTCATGGTGCCCGCGGCGGGGTCCAGCAGGGTCACATCCCCGGAGGCCAGCCCGTCGGCCTTTCCAAAAGAGGTTTTAAGCGCCCCGTGCAGGGAGCGCGTGATGTAGGAAACCACCTGTTCCGGCGTGTAATACACGCCCCGCCGCTCGCGCTCCTCCGGGTCGTACTGGGCGAGAAAGGTCTCGTAGAAATGGACGATGGGGTCTTCGGTCCCGCCTTCCCGGTAATCCCGCGCGAGAATTCCCGGCGCGTCGGACACGGCCAGCACGTGGGCCAGGTCTTCCACGCACCAGGCCAGTTCAGGCGTCAAATCCGCCAGGGAAATGTAGCGGAACACGTCCCGTAAAACGCCGATGGTGGGGGGGATGTGGTCAAAGGCGGCGCGGCGGTTGAAACCGTCTCCGGCCCGGGTGCGGGCGGCGAAAAGCCCGTGGGAAATGGTCTGGGCAAAGAGGTCGGCAAAGGTCTCGATGGTGAGGGTGTTGATGAGGTAGGACCGGAACGCCTCGTAAAATTCGGTGAGGGTGTCCGGCGCCTCCTTTTCGCGTTCCAACTGGAGTTGCGCCACCTCGCGCAGGAACCGGGCGCGCCGGGCCAGCTCCCGGGCCAGTTCCTCCGCTGTGCGGGCCGGGGGAAGGGCGAAGGCGAAAAAGCGTTCAAGAAGAGCGGCAAGCTCCTCCGGCTTTTCAACGGGCGGCGCGGCGCCGAGTGTTTGAAGAATGAGAGGCCGGGCGGCGGGGACTGTTTCCTGGCGCGCGCCGTCGCGGTACAGGCGGAATTCGAGAAAGTTGGTGAGAATGAGGTTGGGGAAGGTGGAAAGGTAGCGCGCAAGCTGCGGGGAATTCTCCGCGGCGTCAAGGTCCGCGCCGGGCCGCTTGGCCTCGATGTATCCCACGACCCGGTCCACACCGTTCCAGACGCGGAAGTCGGGGTTTCCGGCGTCGGTGGGGCTGGGCTGGACAGTGACGTGGACCCGGGTCTGGCACAGCTCCCCGGCCGCGTCATGCAGCATGGCGGCCAGCGCGGGATAGAAGCTTTCTTCCCGGGCGTCGCCCTGCTGTTCCGTCCGGGCCAGGGTTTCCATGTAGGTGTCGAAAATGGTCTGCGCAGGCGTGGACGCCATGCTCCCTCCGGGACGGTTTGAGTGCGTGAAAGACTGGCTTTAGGGCGCCTTGTCTTGACAGCCGCTGTCTCTTGGAACGCGCGACAGGCCGCCCTGGCCGGTTTTGGGTTTTTTTCGGAGAGCGCTCATCGCGGAGCCTATCCAATACACTATATGGGGGTTGAGAACAAGGCGAACCCGGCGGACGGAAAGCGCGGACGCGGGGCGCCGCTCCAATCCTCGTTCCATGGCGCGCCTTGAGTCAAAGACGAGGCGGAAATATCTCCTCCCCTGGTCCGGGACGCCGAGCCCGGCCTTTTTCCCCGGCTTTTTGACTTGCGCGCGTCCCCCAAATTTGTTAATCTGTGAGGTAATTGCAAAATACATTGAAACGACAAATTTAAGGTAGGTTGGGTGGTTCTGCCCGAAGGGCAGGTTAACCCAACACAAAGGAATCATTTAGAAATGTTGGGTGAACCCGGGCCTTGCGGCCCGGAACCACCCAACCTACGCCTCATTTTGCAATTACCTCCTGTGACTTTATAACCATGGAGAAGCAACGAATCCCATCCTGCCGCCCACAGGGACCGCCCTGGCGGGTGTGACGGTGGTCGCGGCATGAACAAAGCGCCCGGACGCACAGAAACCACAACAAACGCGAAGGACGCCCTGGAAGGACGCCAGCGCGCCGCGGTTGCCAAAGCGCGCGGGGCGCTGGCGCGGTACGCGCGGCACCGAAAGGGGGGGGAGTGAGCGGCCCCGGTATTGTCACGGCCATGGCCCGGGA
>JAGVGH010000165.1 GCA_020057225.1 Desulfobacterales bacterium
TTCTAAATGATTCCTATCTGTTGGGTGAACCTGCCCTTCGGGCGGAACCACCCGGCCTACCTCAAATTTGTCGTTTCTTAGAGTTTTGCAATTACCTCTCCGGGAAACCACTTTGGTTCCGCGTGTCATGCGCCCAAGGCGGTGTCGCGTATTGCTGTTGTCATGTTCGATGGTTATGGTGTGCGCCTTGCCGATTACGTGTCTATCCCTTGGAAATACTTTCGCAAACGCATCCCGGTCGTCCGTATAGAATGCGCAATCAGTCAAATGTTTGACTTTGCCGTATAGTCGTTGGAAAGTCTTAGCATCACGACCACCGAGCACCCATGCCACGGTTCGCCCTCTGCCACGATCCACGGCCTTGATGATCCAACATTTGTTTTTTTTGAACCGATGAAATGCCACATCTCATCGAACTCCATCTCCTTGATGGTGCCGGGCGCTTGGGGTTCAGGCAGACTGACAGCGGCTTCGACGATCCAACGATACGTCAGCGAACGCGAAACCCCGAAAATATGCCCAAGCATATTCAACGAGGCTTTGCCCAAGGAATAGAGAAGAACTGCCAACGCCTTCTTGGCAGGCAACGCATCATTGACTCGCCGGTCGCCTTCGATGAAATTGTAAGCACAGGCGCGACACCGGTAGCGTTGCCTTCCGCGAACCATGCCGTTTTTGACTATGCCCTCTGAACCGCATCTCTTGCATTGGTTCATGGAATGCCCCTCCCTTCAAGGGCGAAGACATCCAAACACATCCTGTGGCAATTGTCTATCTTTATGTTAACACTCTCGTTTTTCATAAATCCGTTCCGATTGATAAACCTGCAGGGTGAACCTGCGCTTCGCGCGGAACCACCCGGACTACATGATTTTTACCATTTTATTACATGTGGCTCGGGTGGTTCCGCGCGCGCCGGGGTGATGTGTTATGGCAAAAGGGGTGTTCGCGCGCGGGTTCACCCGACAAGTCTCTCCTCGGCAATCGGAAAGTTATTCTGAAAAACGCGATAGAAGCTGTAAAACATGAACGCACGGACTTCCGGCTTTAAGTTATAGACTCCCTCCGGCTGTGCCGGCCCAACCAGGGCCGGACGTATTGGGACGGCGCGCATGATCCGCATCAGCGACATTCTGGACCGCATGGCCGAACACAACCCGGAGGCTGACCTTTCCGTCATCAGCCGGGCCTACGTGTACTCCGCCCGGATTCACGAGGGAAAAGTCCGCCTTTCCGGGGAACCGTATCTCTCCCATCCCCTTGAGGTGGCGGGCATCCTCGCGGACATGGGCCTGGATGTCACAAGCGTGGCCGCGGGCCTTCTCCATGACGTGGTAGAGGACAACCACGCGGCCCTGGCCGAAATCGGAACCTTGTTCGGCCCGGAACTGGTTCATCTCGTGGACGGCGTGACCAAAATCAGCACCCTGGCCTTCAAGAGCAGCAAGGAGCGCCAGTCTGAAAACATCCGCAAAATGATCCTCGCCATGGCCGACGACCTCCGGGTCATCCTCATCAAACTGGCCGACCGGGTCCACAACATGCGGACCATTCAGTTCCACACCGGGCAAAAGCAAATCGAAATCGCCCGGGAAACCCTGGACATCTACGCGCCCATCGCCAACCGTCTGGGTATCCACTGGATTAAAAAAGACCTTGAGGACTTGAGTTTTTGTGTTCTGGAGCCGGAAAAATACAAGCAAATCGAACAGTTTGTGGCGGCCGGCCGCGAGGAGCGCGAGGAGTATGTGACCCATGTCAAGGGCGTCATTGAAAAAAAGATGGCGGAAAACGGGCTTCCCGGCAAGGTAAGCGGCCGGTACAAGCACTTTTACAGCATCAAGGACAAGATGGCCCGCCAAAATCTCAGGCTTGAGGACATCTACGACCTCATCGCCTTCCGGGTGATTTTGGACACCGTGGCGCAATGCTACCTGGCCCTGGGCATTGTCCATGACACGTGGCGGCCGGTGCCCGGCAAATTCAAGGACTATGTGGCCAATCCCAAGCCCAACATGTACCAGTCCCTCCACACCACAGTGGTGGGCCCCGAGGGAAGCCGCATGGAGGTGCAAATCCGCACATGGGAAATGGACAAGGTGGCGCGCCAGGGCATCGCGGCCCACTGGAGCTACAAGGAAGGCGGGCGTGTTGACGAGAAAACCAAAAGAACCTTTGCCTGGATACAGAACATCGTCGAGCACCACAAGGATATCAAGGACCCGAAGGAATTTCTCGACAGCGTGCGCATCGAGCTTTTCCCGGACGAGATCTATGTTTTTACTCCGGCGGGAGAAGTAATTGCCCTGCCCCAGGGCGCCTCGCCGGTGGATTTCGCCTTCGCCATCCACACGGGGGTGGGGGAGCGCTGTCTTGGGGCCAAAGTGAACGGGAGGATGGTTCCTCTCAAACACGTCCTCAAAACAGGGGATTCCGTTGAAATCATAACCCAGAAAACCCCGCGCCCCAGCAAAGACTGGCTTTCGTTTGTAAAAACCGCCAAGGCCCGCAACAAAATCCGGCAGTGGTTCAAGGCCGAGGAATGGGAGCGCGCCCTGGCTCTGGGCAGGGACATGTGCGAACGGACGTTTAGGCGCCACAAGCAAAGCCTTGGCGCCGCGCTGAAAAGCGAAGACCTGGGGCGTGTGCTGGGGGAGCTGGGGCAAAAGAGCCCGGACGAGCTCTTGGCATCGGTGGGTTTCGGGAAACTCACCTCCTTGCAGGTGCTGCGGAAATTTGTGCCCAGGGAGGAACTGGCGCCTGGGAAAGAGGAGACAACCGGGCTTGCCGGGCCGCGCAAGGGCGAGGCCACCGTGTATGTGCGCGGAATGGACGATATCCTCGTGCGTTTCGGCAAATGCTGCAATCCGGTGCCGGGCGACCCCATTACCGGATATATCACCCGGGGATTTGGCGTGACGATCCACCGGGCCAACTGCAGGAACGCGGAGGGGCTCGATCCGGAGCGGCGGATCGAGGTGTCCTGGGGAGGAGAGGAGTCCCGGGCGTTTCCTGTGCGGGTCCACGTGGAGGGCAAGGCGCGGACCAGTCTTTTGTCGGACATCTCCGGAGTCATCAGCAAGATGCGCTACGACACGCTGGATTTGCAGATGCGGACCGGGGAGGGGAATTTTGTGGATATCTACCTGACGGTCTCGGTGCCGGGCACAGACCATCTGGACCGGGTGATCCGCGCCATTCTGAAGGTGCCGGGGGTGGAGAAGGCGCGGCGGGTGTCGCGGTAAGAACGTGGGAAGACTTGGGACAGGGGACGGGGCATTTTGGGTCTTGCATCCGGGAGGGTGATGATGTATTGTGCATGAAGAGGGTTTTCGGAAGCGGGATCCTTGTGAGAGTGGCGGCTTTTCCGGCGCTGAACCCTCTGAAATCATTTCGAGCGCTCAGTTTTTAACTCTTGTCCGTCTTGGGTATTAATTACACATGCAACCGGAAATCGAAAGCCCCAAATACTACATGTGCCACCTCTGCACCCAGGCCGGCAGGAAACTGGCGGCCTACTACAACAAAGTGCTGGGCCCCCTTGACCTCACCGCCAGCCAAGTCATGGCCCTGGGCGTCCTGTGGCGCGAAGAACACGTCAGCCTGGGCGGGTTCGCCAAAAGCGCGGGCATGGGCAAGGCCGCGGCGGTCACCATGATCAAACGCCTCGAGGCCATGGGCCTCGTCACCCGCGCCACCAACCCTGTGGACGCGCGCCTCAACATCATCTCCCTGACCGGCAGGGCGCGCGCCCTGGCGCCGGAAATCATGCAAAACGTCGCGCGTCTCGAACAAACCCTCGAGCAGACGGTCGGCCTGGAAAACATGGAATCCCTGATCCGGGGCCTGTCGCTCATCCGGGACATGAAAATCTAAGGCAAAGACCGCGCCCCGGGCATGGACCGGCGGCGCGGCAACGGGTGTTCCTTCGGGGACTTTCCTGTTTAAACCCTGGGCGGTCCGGGAGGGAAAGGTGTTTTCCCGTACCTGGATGCTCGGGAGGTATGAGAAAATACCGCCGCTTTCCGCTTTCCTCCTCCCCCATACCGTATTCTAATTTTTCCTGAATAAACCCTCCGTATCCTGGATACCATACGGGCCGTGCGCGCCGGGACAAACATGCCGCGGGACGCGCTGAACCGGAACGGATTTATGAAAAACGCCCGGCCCGCCGCCTTCCGCCGTCATTCTCCGCGTTCCCGCCGTTCCAAGTCGCGCAGTATCCGCAAGAGCCTCTTCGCCGCCGGACCTGGACGCTCCATGGACGGCAACAGGCCCTGCCCCGGCTCCTCCGGGTCCAGTCCTGCCAGCGCCCAGGCCAGGCGCTCCGTCAACACCTCCTGAAAGGCGTCCGGCAGCCAGCCCCTCTCCGGGTCATGGGCGACGCCGTACACATGCCATTCTCCGCTCCAAACAGCCTCCACCTCCCTAAAGCCGGTTTCCGCCGTCCTGAACACCTTGCCCGCGGTTTCCTCAAAGGCCGCCGGGTTTTCTTCCCGTACCACTTCCAGGCGCTCCGGGGATCCCGCGTCCGGGGAAAGCCAGCTCACGCACAAGAGGGGGCTTCCGTTAAAAACCCAGGCGCGGAGCAAGGGGCCTTCGGCAACAGAGGCAAGAAGCACCGGCGGGGAATCGGCGCGGCAAAGCTCCCCGGCCTGAAAAGGGGTGAACCGCCGCCACGGGGAGCGTCCGGCGGCGGGCCGCCACACGGTGCCGCCGTGCCGGTCGGTGAAGACGCGCGCGGCCTCGCAGTCGTTTGTGAGAACAAAGTCCGGGACGCGGATTCCGGCCCTGGAAAGAGAGGCAAGAAGACAGGCGGGGGAACAACAGGCCGCGCATGGCAAAGACCGGCCACGTAAACCGCAAAGAACGTCCGCGCGTCCTATCCCACGGCCACAAGCGCCGTGCCGCTCATGGTGTTTTCCCCGGACCGGTCCAGGGGAATAAACACTGCCTCCACACCGGGCAGGCATGCAAGACGCTTCATCACCGCGCGGGCGCGAACGCTCTTTTCAGGGGCAAAACAGGCCACCCGCGTTGCAGTGTCCTGTCCGGGCGCGTTTATTTCACCAGCATCACAGGGCATTGAGCCAAAATTCCCACTTTGTAGCTGATAGTGCCCCAGCCCTGCACCGGGGCCTTGAGCTCGATTTTGTGGGACATGAGCACAATAAGGTCAATCTCCTTTTCCCGGGCGAACTGCAAAATGGCCTGCGCCCGGGAGCCGTAAGCGATGTGCGCCTGGATTTCCACATCCTTTCGAGGTGTTGCCGGAAGGAGGGCGTCCAGACCTTGCCGGGCGCGCTCCTCAAGGCGCGCGTAAAAATCCTTGATTTCCTCGAAAGAAGCGTCTTCAATGGTCTCGATGACATGAAAGGCATGGACCCTGGGCTGTGGCCCGCTGGCAAGGGCCACCCCGATTTCAAGAGCGCGGCGGCTGTCCGGGGAAAGGTCTGTGGGCACAAGAATGTTTTGAAACATGCGGGTCTCCGCGCGCGGTTTTGGTCAAAGCTCGACCACCGAGTTTTCGCAGCCGCCAAACGGGCTTGGAGCGTAGCGGTCCGCCTCCCAGTCGTTTTCCCAAACCCCGTCGCCCAGATAGTACCGGAATTCATAGGACGCGCCAATGGGAAGCTCGAGGGTCACCGCGTGCGTGCCTGTTTTTTTCTTGTAGCGCATGGGCGTGGCTGTTGTGTCCCATCCGTTGAAATCGCCCACCAGCCAGACCTGGGTGTTTTCAGGCACAGCTTCCCCGGCGAGCTCGAACGTGATTTTGCAGATGTCGGATTTGGATTTGGGATAGGTTTTGGTGATGGCCATGTCATCCTCCTTGTCGCGCGGGCTCCGGGTTCCGGTCCCAACGGTTTCGCGGACGCCATGGGCCTTCCCCCGAAGGCCGAAAACGTCCGCGTTATGGAGTATGCCTATTCTGATATAATAGGGGTTTCCCAGGTCCATTTCAAGTAGCAACCGGCGTGCCACCAGGAAAAATGTGAAAACCCGGTCCCCGGGGCGGTTTCCGGAAATCCGGCTGGAAAGACCTGGCGCGGGAGGGTTGCTTTCCCTGTCAGCCAAAAACCGCGGTATGCCGGACGTGTTCAAACAGAATGCGGTGTCCGTGAATTTTTTGCTATGTAAAGGTGTCTGACACCGGCGCGCGCCCCGGCCTCTGCCGGACGCTTTTCCGGAAGGGCAAACCGGGTTGCGGAGCAGGGCGTTGATGACAGCGTTTGCCAGGATTCCGCCCCTGTTCCAAGCGCCCTGCGGATACCCTGGCTCCCCGCGCAACCAGACGTGGTTTCGGGAAAAGCCGGGGGCCAGGGTCGCTAAAAAAAGCCTGGACCCCGGCTTTCGCCGGGGCGACGGCCCGTTTCGCATGGGTTTTAGGGTGCCGCGGGGCGCGTTAAACCGGAACGGATTTATAAAAAACGCCGTAAAAGGAACATCCGTTGCATTATTAAATTCCTGACACGGCAGGCGGCCCTTGCAAGGGAGGTGGCCCATGAGAGATCCCAAGACAACACAAGACTTCCCGGGGGGAAGGCGGCCCATGAGCAAGCGCGGCTTTTCAAAGCGCCTTATCGCCGCCGACATTCTGGGTTTCGCCATCGTCATCCTGTGGCTGTGGATGGACGAGGTGGCGGATGTGCCCCATTATCTCTTCGGGGCGCCCAGGACTCCGGTAAACCTGACCGAGTGCCTGTATGAGACGGTTCTGGTCGGGGGGCTGGGCGTCTTTCTCATTGCCCGGACCATCCGGCTTTTAAGCCGCCTCAAGTACCTCGAAGGCTTTTTGCCGGTCTGCGCCTTTTGCAAGCGCATCCGGGTGGGGGAGGAATGGATTCCCATTGAATCGTATATTTCGAGCAATTCCGCGGCGCGTTTTTCCCACGGGTTTTGTCCGGACTGCGTGCGGAAGCATTACTCCGAATTTTTGGGAGAACCGGAAGGGCAAAGAACAGAGCAAGGGAAGCCGGAGGGTCCAGTCCAAAAGGTTGGCCGGAGGCAGGGAAGACAGGAAACAAACCATTCAGACAGGCACACATCCACGCGGCCAGAGGAGCCGCGCTGAAAGGAGACGCCATGTCCACCGTGACCCAGACCAGAAAAAAATGCGACTTCTTCTCCTACACACGGGTGGATGAGGTGGGCATCATCCGTTTCCGCGACACATCCCTTTTTCCAGGCACAGACCTCGCCGTGCGCGACCAGGTTCTGGACTGCATGGAAAGCGTTTCCAACAACCCCAACATCAAGGTCCTCATCATGTTTTCCTCGCCGGAAAAAACCGGCAGGGACCAGTATCTGGAGTTTTTCGGACGCCTTGCCAACAGCAAGGCCGGTATTACCCCTGTCCACCGCCTGTGCAATGTGTTCCACCAGTTCATCCTGAGCATCGTGGAGTCCGGCAAGCTCATCATCCACGCCAACTGCGGCAAGGTCATCACTCTCTTGCTCAATGTGAGCCTGGCCTGCGACTTCCGGATTGTGTCCAGCGACACCGTGTTCCAAAACCCCTACCTGGAGCTGGGCCTCGTGCCTCTGGGGGGAGGTCCCTATTTCCTGACAAAGCGCCTGGGCCAGGCCGCGGCCTACAAAGTGCTTTTCTCGGATACCGATATAACCGCCCGGGAGGCGCTCGAACTGGGAATGGTGGACAAGGTGGCGCCGCCGGACGAGCTCGAGGACGCGGCCTTGACGATGGCGCGGAGCCTTGCCAAAAAGCCGGAACGCTCCCTCTCGGGAGTGAAGCGGCTTGTGAACATGGAGCTTAAGGATTTAAAGGAGTTTTTGGACCGGGAGCAAGAGATACTGGTCCGCTGCGTGGAGACCTCCGGCCTTCTCGGAACGCTCTAATAACAACTGGCAATCGGCGAGGTTTCATTTCGGCCATGACATCCCAAGCCCCCGACCGGCAGGCCCAGGGCGCCCCAGGGGCGCCGGAATCCATCCACGTGCTTCTGGTGGATGATGAAACGCGGTTTTTAGAGACCCTGAGCCGGCTTCTGATAAACAAGGGTCTGACAGTAAGCACGGCGGCAAGCGCCGAGGAAGCCTTGGCCGTGCTGGAGGCCCGGCGGTTCGACGTGGTTGTGCTGGACGTGAAGCTGCCGGGCATGCAAGGCCCGGAGGCGCTTTTGGAAATCCGGAAAAAAGACCCGGAGGTGGAGGTCATCATCCTCACGGGGCACGCCTCGGTGTCCGTGGCGAGGGACGTGATGCGCAAAGGCGGCGCCGAGTGTCTTCTCAAGCCCTGCCCCGCAGAGGTGCTTTTGGATAAGATCGGCTGGGCCGTGGAGCGGCGAAAGGTGAGATGCGCGGGCCGTGTGTGAGGGCGGAGGCAGGTTCTGCCCTGATTGGAAAAGGGCCTTTTTCCATACAAAGTCCGCGGACCGGGCGGTCCCGGGACGCGAGGCGCGGAACCGCCCGGCCTGTTAAATTCCCGCGTAAACCACGAGGATAACCCCATGCCGGAGAATTGAGGAGTTAGGAGTTAGGAGTTAGGAGTTAGGAGTTAGAATAATAGGAAGAAAGGCCCTGTTTTCACAGATTTTTTGATATAAATGGGCCTCATTCCTCATAGCGGCCGCGGCGCGGCAAGGTTTTTGAGATAGCCTGGGGTTTCAACCCCAGGACGCTCCATTATCTCGCAAAAAAACGCAGATAATCCGGACATAGAACCTAATTCTACTTTGGGGGGTAATTGCAAAACTCTTAGAAACGACAAATTTGATGCGGGCTGGATGGTTCCGCCCGAAGGGCAGGTTCATCCAACACATAGAAATCATTTTAGAAATGTTGGGTGAACCCGGGCCTTGCGGCCCGGAACCACCCAA
>JAGVGH010000016.1 GCA_020057225.1 Desulfobacterales bacterium
AGGTTCACCCAACACAAAGGAATCATTTAGAAATGTTGGGGAACCCGGGCCTTGCGGCCCGGAACCACCCAACCTACGCCTCATTTTGCAATTACCTCGTAGGTGTTGAAATTTTGGAGAGACAACGAGATGATTCCTGTATCGCTCATTTCCTCCATGGGGCGTGTCCCGCGCACGCCCAGGTACAGCCCCGTCAGTGCGGTTTGCCGCCTTTTAATTTCCTCATAGTCTATATGGCAGTCCGCGCAATCCCGGCAGGAGCCGTCTTTTTGACATTCCTTTTTCGCCAGGGCAAAAAGCGCGTAGAGCGCCATCTGGGCTGGAGGCAAATCCATTTCCATGCCCTGCCACCGGACCTTTCCCTCCGGAAGGTCCACTTCGAGGGCGGGCTTTTCGTCTCTTACCAGAGAAGCGAGCAGTGTGGCAGGATCGTGGGGTTTCTCAAGGTATTCCGGAGAAAGCCAGCCACGGAGCGATACAAAGGGAAAGGGAACCAGGGTCACGCGCGCGTAACGGGTGTCCTTGTAGAACGGATGCCCGTCCGCTCCCTTGAGTTCGATCAGGCGCGGCTCCTTGGGGGGATAGAAAAAGTCGCGGCAGCTTTCAAATTCCGGAGAAACCAGCACATGAACCATTCTGTCCTGGCGCCGCCCGTAAAGCTGCGCGGCCAGGGCCAGACAGGAACTCATGGTTTTTCTTCCGCCCGCCACAGAAAGAAACAACGCATTTTCAGGCTCTATCGTAAATTGAAACACAAGACGCAGGCAAAGCTCGAGAAGCCGCTCATTGTCGGTGCTGTCCGTGATGTCGGGTATCTCACGCCCGTCGGAATCCCGAACCACATGAACCGTTGTTTCGTTGAATTCGATGGAGGCGGGATCAATACCGTATTCTGCAAGATAGCGCCGGTACGGCCCGTTTTCTCCTGAAAGCAGGGTGGCGAAGATTTTTTCCATGCCCTCCCTTGTGGTGACAAGATGGATGGAATGCACCGCTCTTCCCTGTTGATGAAGGGCGAACAGTGTTTCTGTAACCACCTGAGGGGAGAGTCCAACAACAGCAAGAAGAATGTTTCTCATGCCTCGGCCTCGGCGCGTATTTTGCCCAGACCGAACAAGGTCTGTTTGCCAAGATGAAAAAGTTCTCCAAGGCGTATGAGAGGTAAAAATTCTCCGAGATCACCTTCATAAACAGCATGGCCCACCACCCCGCCCATAAGCATTTCCGCGTCCTGACGGGATGAATAGCGTTTGACATCCAGCCAGCGCAGGCGGTTTTCCACGCACCGGATATCCACGGCCCTGGCCACCATGCCACGGTAGTCCAAAGCCGGTTCACCGCCCCCAAACGCCTCGAACAAACTGGAGCATCGCCGAAGCAGGGAGCGGATGAGGACGTGAAACGGCAAATCCGCCTGAAGCCGGCTTTCAAATTTGAGACGCAACGGTGTTTGGCATTCAATCCGAAGACGCGACGCTTTTTCACCGGCAGCGCCAGGACAGAGCCGCAGTTCCTCGCCCAAATCTGAACAGTCGAGATCGCTTGCGCCCTCCGAAAAAATGGTCCTGCCTTTATGCTCAACGCCCAAGATGGAGAATCCGGCGCGCCTGCCTTGCACAGGTTTTCCAATTCCCATCTCCCCCATGGTGGCCATGGCGTGAACAAAGTACGGAATGTTCGCGCACATTTCCCCGAAAAGTATAAGGATAAAATCAAAGGGCGCGCCCTGAGGCAGGTGGGTGGAGAGCGTTTCGGGCGGCTCGATAACCATGGGGCGCGGCGGAGCGGCAATGCGCGCCGGAGCGGAGACAGGCTTTGTAGTCTCAAAAATCCGGGCGTAAAGGCAGCGGGTTTTAAGGGGACAGCCGCCGCATTCTCTGGATCGAAGCGCGCAGACCGTGCGTTTTAGCGAAAGTCCTGTAACGCCGCGAAAGGTGGAGCCTTTGTAGGGGGGAAGGAAGGCGTCATGGGAGAGACGGCATTGAAAGTGGAATTTTCCCACGGTCAGGGACGTGGTGCGGCTTTGGGGAGGAGGTTGGCAATCCATCTGGTTGGCCGCTTCCATGAGCCGTTTCTCCTGTTAGCCGGTCTTGAGCTGAGAACCGTTTTGCGCCCTGAACGTCGCAAAAAGTTTGCAGCCCTTCAATCATGGCAATATTGCCAAGGATGGCATAATACTGAGTCAATGTCATCCACTTTAGGATTCCCCCTCAGCCTGGCCCTCTCCCTCCAGGGGCGGGGGAATATCCCCGCCGGATTATCCCTACAACGCAACCTTGTTGTTTATGTGCAACCTATAGCGGTTGGAGTTTTAACCAACCACAATATATTGTGCCAAGAGGGAACATCGTGCGTTGTAGGGTTATTTGGCAAGAACACCCGTGATGGCTGGACAGCGTCTTGAAAAAAGAGCTTTGCCTGTTTCTTTGATGCGCCTGCCTGGCGCGGAAGCCGTTTTACCCACACGCGCCGCGCGGGTCCCCCCGCCTCCCGGTCCTTTTCGTGGGGAGTCTCCCGGTCGCGGGGAGACTTAAAACAACCTTTTAGAGGTAATTGCAAAACTCATAGAAACGACAAATTTGAGGCAGGCCGGGTGGTTCCGCCCGAAGGG
>JAGVGH010000120.1 GCA_020057225.1 Desulfobacterales bacterium
GCCCCTACGGGTATGTGACGGCCGTTATCGCTTACCACCGGGCGCTCCGATGGCTCGGGTTCCCTTGCCGTAGGGGCGCACGGCGTGCGCCCGAACAGGTGAATCCCTTGCAATAAGATTATTTATGGATAAGCTCTTATTGTTCTCTTTGTGTCCTGCCAAAGAGTATAACGCCAAGCACAATGCAGTCAACAAAAAGAGGACGTGAAGGGCATGAAGACACAGGGTTTCCTTCTCCCAAACGGCAGAAGGTGTTGACCCGGCCTTCACGCCTTATATGCCCTAAGCGCCTGGGCCAGTGCCTCATACTCCCGGGCGACAGCCGTCACAAGCCCGGGCAGGGTTTCGCGGGCCTGATGCGCCGCGGCCTTTTCCAGCTCCAGCGCGGCGGCCTGAAGCCTTTTTCCCCCAACATCCGCCGCGGCGCCCTTTACCCGGTGCGCCAGCCGCGCCAGTCCGGACACGTCTTCCCGGGCGTGGGCCTCTTGTAAACGCTCGATCTGGGCCGGCATGTCCGCAAGAAATATCTCCAAATACTCCCGCACCGTGGCCGGATCATCCCCCACCGCCCCCCGCACGCTCTCCGGATCAAACACCACCGGCTCTTCGCCTTCCTGGACTGGCTGCTGCTGGACAAAGACCGGCTCCTCCCGCGCCTCCCGGGCGCCCGCCACGATTCCCGCAAGCCCGAAAATCCGCCCGCGAAGCTCCTCCTCCCCGTGAACCACGCCGGTCGCAAGCTCCGCGGCAAGGGCCTTGACCTTGAAATGGTCCGGGGAAAGACCGGTCGCCGCAATGCACAGGGTGTTGGAAAAACGCGCCTCTCCGCGCAGATGGCGGACCAGGGAGACAGCGTCAATATCCTCCAGGGCCGGATCGAGGATAAACAGATCCGGAAGAACCCCGCCCAGAAGCGTCAGGGCCTCGACCCCGCTTCCCGCTGTTCTCACCTGGGTTCCCGGAAACGCCCGGGACACCGCGTCCAGGGCCGCCTGCTCAAGTCCGCGCCCGGCCAGGGCGATGAGCGCCTTGGCGTAGGGCAGCCGGGGCTTGGCGCCCGCCTTGGGGAAAAACCGGCCAAGAACCGCCAAAAGAGAGCGTTGCCGCACGGGCTTGGCGATGTAGTCGTCCATGCCGGCCTCGATGCAGCGCTCCTTGTCGCCCGCCATGGCGTTGGCGGTCATGGCCACGACGGGCGTGCGGCCCGCGGGCCCTTCCATGGCCCGGATGCGGCGGGTCGCCTCAAAACCGTCCATGGCGGGCATCTGGCAGTCCATGAAAACAATGTCGTAGCGTTTGGACCGCAGCCGGGCCAGGGCCTCTTCCCCGTTTTCCGCAACATCCGCCGCGCATCCCAGCTTTTCCAGGGCGGACAAGGCCACGATCTGGTTGGTGGGGCTGTCCTCCACAAGAAGGACCGAGGCGTCCCAAAACGCGTCGCCCCTGCTTCCGGTCTCCCCGTCCGCAGGCCCCGGAACGAGGATGCGCCCGGCACCCTCTTCGTTCGCGGCGGAAAGCGCGGAGCGCGGGGCCGGAACCAACAGCGAGAGCCGGGCCGGCTTGGCCAGGCACGCGGAGACCCCGGCCTTCTCAAGGCTTCCGTGATCCATCTTCCGGACCGCGGAGCGCCGCATGAGAAAAGCGGTCTCCCCCGGAGGCGCAAGGCCGCGCGCGGCCTGGACAAAGGCCTCGCCCCCCTTTTCCGGTGTCTTGTGGTCCACAATCACCGCGTGGCAGGGACGCTCCCCGTGTCGGGCCTGTTCCAGCAGTTCCAGCGCCGCCGCGCCTGTGGGCGCCCCGTCGCAAACAGTTTCGGGCAAAAGCTCCGAAAGCCGCCGCAGTTTCTCCTCGCTTTCCCTGAGCGCCCGCTCCGCCCGTTTGCGCCCGCTGATGTCCCGGCTCACCGCGAGGATGCCCGTGATGGAATTGTCCTCGTCGCGGAAAAAGCCGATTACCGCCTCGGTGGAAACCCATGTCCCGTCCGCGCGCAGGGTCTCGAGTTCAGTCGTGACGGTCTGTCCGGGCGCGGCCACGGGATTCTTGCTGTCCAGGGTTCCGCTTACCAGCCGGACAAGCTCCCGGAATTCCTCGGGGCGGAACAGTTCCGCGATGTCCCTGCCTGTGATCTCCCCGGAAGTGTATCCAAGCTGGCGCGCCACCGAGGGGGACACGTAACGGATGACAAGCCGTCCATCCAGAATCCAGACCACATCGGTCATGTTTTCGGCCAAAAGCCGGTGGCTCCGCTCACTCTCCTGAAGTTCCCGGACAGCTTTGGCCCTTTGCCGCTCCGCTTCCTCAAGGTTGCACATAAAAGTATTGAAAAGCGCGGCAAGCTCGCCCGGTTCATCTCCGGGAGGATTGGGCGCCCGGACCGGGCAGTCTCCCCGGGCGCCCTGCTCAAACCGGTCCCGGAGGGCGCGCGCCTGCCGTGTGATGGAATTGCCGATGACGAGACTTACAAGGACGCACACGAGCGCCATGACCATGAGCCATGCGCCAAAGAGAAGCAGGACGCCCCGGACCGGGGCCGTGATGGTCCTCCATTCGCAAGAGGAGACAACAGTCCAGCCGAATTCCGGGATGGTGTTGTACACGGCCCACATGTGGACCGGGGCGTCGTGTCCGCGCAGTCCGGTCCAGTACAAGGTCTCGCCGGCCTTGCGGGAGCGTATTTCCCGCGTAAACGCGTCCATGTCCGGGTCTTTGATATTTATAAAGGGGGGGGTGTTGCCCGGCAAATCCACCAGCCCGCCCCACTCGTCCAGCACAAAAGAAAAACCGTCCTCCAAGGACAGAGGCGGAAAATTTCTTTGGAACTCCTCTTTCAGCGCAAGGGATGAAAACTCCGCGCGGTCAACGGTTACACATATAATCCAGTCCCAGGGAAGGAAGCGCGCCATGTACATGGCTTTGTTGCGTATCCGTCCTGTTTTCTTCTCGGTGACATGGTATTCAAACCATCCGTCTTTTTTTCGGGTGATTTCCCCGACAAGGTCCGGGGGAGGTGAAAAAGCGGCGTAAGGGTCGGGAAGGGGATGGAAAACGACCTCTCCCTTGGAGTTTAAGCAGAAAATGTAGCCCGACTTGCCCACCGGTTCCCGGAGCATGGCCTCCTTTGCCAGACGCCGCGCCTCGCGTTCGGCCAAAACACCGGCCTCGGCCCGTCCCTCAAGGGTGCGCGCGATTTCCACGCAACGCCGGGAAATGTCCCTAAGATGGCCGCGCACCGCCTGCAGGGCCTCGGCGCCCACCACATGGACAGTGGTCCGGGTGGCGTGCCTGAGCCTCGCGGCCACGTTTTCTTTTACGGTTTCCCGGACATGGAGGTAGAGAAAGCCCGATCCCGCAAGGACCATGAGAAGAAAGACAGGCGGGCAGGCCAAAAGCAGCCGGTTCCGGATACGCAGGTTGACAAGGGGACGTTTCAAAAACCAAAGGGCCATGGTTCTCCGGTGGGCCGTTGTGAGGGCGCGGCGCGCAATGGTTTCTGAAAAAGGGCGCGGCGCGGCCGCTCCCGGGGCCGAAGAGGCGCCCTTCCGCCTTCCGCCTTTTACGCAGTGTTAAACTTCCTGACAGGACACGTTCCGGCGCGTTTTTTTTCATCTCAAAGGGATGCTATTCCTTTAGCAAATTTTTTCAGAGGGTTAAATCTTTTTTTTAAGACCGGATCTTTGGCATGTCATGTGCTCTCTTTTTCCGCGACCGGAAGAGGGCTGACCGGCAAGGACCGCCTGGAAACAACGGGGGATTCCATGGATGAAGACTATTACAAACGCATCCAGGTAAAAATCCTGACAAGCGTCCTCCTTGTTCCCCTGGTGCCGTTCCTTTTGGCCTCGGGCGTCGCGTTTTATTATTTCACGCGCTCGGTCCGCACCCAGACTCTGGCCAGCATGCAACGGATTGTGGGGGACCACCGGCAGATGATCGAGTCCTTTCTCGGGGAGCGCAAGGCCGACCTGCAGTTCGCCGCGGAGTCCCACGGGTATGACCGCTTGCGGGACAAGGAGACCCTCCGGCGGGTTTTCGAAAACCTCCGGGAGCAGTCGGACGCCTTTGTTGACCTTGGAGTTTTCAACTCCGGGGGGCTGCACGTGGCCTATGTGGGCCAATACGAGCTTGCGGGAAAAAATTACAAGGACGCGCCCTGGTTCCAGGCTGTTCTCAAAAACGGCTACTACATCAGTGATGTGTTCCTGGGATTCCGCAACATCCCCCACTTCATCATCGCCATTGCCCGCAAAGGGCCGGAGGGGGACTGGGTTCTGCGCGCGACCATTGACACCCTTGTGTTTTCCCACAAGGTCGAGCAGGTGCGCCTTGGGAAAACCGGCGAGGCGTTCATTTTAAACAGCGAGGGCGTGCTCCAGACCGAGCGGCGGTCGGGAGGCAACCTCATGGAAAAAGCGCCGGACGCGGAACGCTACATCCGGCACCATGAGGGCGTGCGGTGGTTTTTTTTGCGGGACGCGAAAAACATTAAATTTCTATACACAACAACCTGGCTCAAGGACAATGAATGGATGCTGGTGGTGCGCCAGGAGCAGGACGACGCGTTCGCGACCCTGCACCAGGCGGCGGTTCTTGTGGGGGCCATAAGCCTTGTGGCCGGCGCGGTGATTATTCTCTTAGGCGCCTACATGAGCAACGCGGTCGCCAACAAGATACGCGAGACAGACCAGGAGAAAAACCGGCTTGGACACCAGCTCGTAATGGCGGGGCGCCTTGCCGAAATCGGGGAAATGGCCACGGGATTCGCCCATGAAATCAACAATCCGCTTCAAATCATGCGGGTCGAGTGCAGCATGATAGAGGCCCTCATGGGCGAGCTTTTCAGGGACACAGCCCCCAAGGACATCCAAAACGTAAAGGACCTTGCGGATTCGCTCAACCAGATCAAACTCCAAATCGAGCGTTCCGGCGAAATCACGGCCAACATTCTCAAATTCGCGCGCAAGAAGGACGTGACCCCTGAGGATCTCGACCTGGCTGTTTTCCTGGAAGAGATTCTTCACATTGTGGAAAAAAAGGCTCTGGTGGAAAACGTTCGGATAGACAAGGAACTGCCTCCGGGACGATACCGTGTGCATGCGGACGCCTCGTCCCTTCAGCAGGTGCTCCTAAATCTTGTCAACAACGCCATGTTCGCGATCCGGGAAAGCCACGGAAGCCATATAGGAGGAGTGCTCTCCATAGGGCTGTCCAAGGGGGAAGGCAAAGTCGCCATCAAAGTTGAGGACAACGGGTGCGGCATCAGCCCGGAGAATTTTCAAAAAATTTTTACTCCGTTTTTCTCCACCAAGCCGGTGGGACAGGGCACGGGTTTGGGCCTGTCCATCTGCTTTGGGATCATAGATAAAATGGGTGGAAGCATGGAGGTTGAAAGCAATGAGGGCAAGGGAACAACGTTCACAATACGCCTGCCCGAGGTTAGGCTTTAGGGGTTAGATTCTTTGTTCTGTGCTCCTGGGGTTGAAACCCCAGGCTAGCAAAAAGACCTTGCCGCTACGCGGCTGCCATGAGGAAAAATGCCAATTTTATAGCGAAAAAACAACAGAGGTAATTGCAAAACTCTTGGAAACGACAAATTAGAGGCAGGCCCGGTGGCTCCGCCCGAAGGGCAGGTTCACCCAACATCTTGGAATAATGGTATAATTGTTGGGTACACCCGGGCCTTGCGGCCCGGAACCACCCAACCTGATTTTGCAATTACCTCATAGAATCTAAATTCTGAATTCTCCGGCTTTGAGGGTTAGACTTTAGGGCGGGAGAAACACGGCTCTTGCTGGAGGTCGCGCATGGAAAACCTGAAAATTCTACTCGTGGACGACGAACAGCGTTTTCTCGAGACCACCAAGAAACTTTTAAGAATGAAGGGAATCGAGGCCCACACCGCGGCCAGCGGCGAGGAAGCCTTGGAGATTCTTAAAAGCCGCGAAATCCACGTGGTTGTTCTTGACGTGAAAATGCCCGGCATGGACGGCAATGAGACCCTTAAAATTATCAAGCGGGAGCACCCCCTGGCGGAGGTCATCATGCTTACGGGCCACGCCACGGTTGACTCGGCGGTGGACGGCCTCAAATCCGGGGCGAGCGATTACCTTATGAAGCCCATTGATGTGGATGATCTCCTGGCCAAGGCAAAGGAAGCCGCGGACAAGCGCAAGGCATTGGAGGAAAAGATCCGCATGGCGGGCGCGCGCCACTACGAGCGTTCTCCCCGCCAGATATTAAAAGAGGGCCGGGAGGACTGAGGCCCGGCACCCCTGACACGACATTCGATGAGGCGGCCGGGGACCCCAAAGCCCTGGCATTCCCCCCCCTCCCCCACATCCCCGGCCGCCTTTGCAAACCCCATGCCCCCGCTCTGATACCAAGGTGCAATCAGACAAGGTATGCCCTCACCCCGGCCTCTCCCACAGGGAGAGGGATATTGAGCGGGAGCTTTCAGCAGGTGTTACGGATTTTCCCGCATTTTGGTATGATACCTGATTCCCAGGGATGATTCCCGCCCCTCTCGGCCCCCCCGGGCCGGGCAGCGGCCCCGCCTGTTTCCATCTGGCAAACAATCATTTTAACACATTGAAATAATACAATAAGTTAATTGGGCCGATTCTCCTTGCCCCTTGACCTTTTCTGGATTTCTGATTATATTTCATCTTTTACATACAAGGCCCTTTCACGCCAGAGGTACACTTCATGACCACCGACGCTGCCGCGCCCGCCGGCGCAAACCTCCAGGATATCCCCATCGAACACGAGATGCGGCGTTCCTACCTGGATTACGCCATGTCCGTCATCATCGGCCGCGCCCTCCCGGACGTGCGCGACGGGCTCAAACCCGTCCACCGCCGCATCCTCTATTCCATGCGGGAACTCAACAACACCTGGAACCGCCCCTACATGAAATCGGCCCGCGTGGTCGGCCATGTGCTCGGCCATTACCATCCCCACGGCGACGCGGCCGCCTACGACACAATTGTCCGGCTCGCCCAGACGTTCTCTATGCGCTACACCCTGGTGGACGGCCAGGGCAACTTCGGCTCCGTGGACGGCGACCCCGCCGCGGCCATGCGGTACACGGAAATCCGCATGCGGAAACTCGCGCACCAGATGCTCGAAGACCTGGACAAGGACACCGTTGACTTCATCCCCAACTACGACGGCACCACCAGCGAACCGGCCATCCTGCCCGCGCGCCTGCCCAACCTTCTGGTAAACGGCTCGGGCGGCATCGCCGTGGGCATGGCCACCAACATTCCCCCGCACAACCTTGCGGAAGTCATCGGCGCCCTGCGCGCCCTGATTGACAACCCGGCCATGTCCGCCCAGGAGCTTATGCGGTATATTCCCGGACCTGATTTTCCGACCGGCGGCATCATCCACGGCACGGCGGGCATCCGCTCCGCTTACGCCACAGGCCGGGGCATCCTCAAGGTCCGGGCGAAAATCGAAACCGAGGAGGACAAAAAATCCGGCAAGGAGACCATCGTTGTCACGGAGCTCCCCTATCAGGTCAACAAGGCCCGGGTCATTGAAAAAATCGCGGACCTGATGAAGGAAAAAGTCATCGAGGGCCTTTCATTCGTAAGGGACGAGTCGGACCGAAAGGGCATGCGCATCGCCATGGGGGTGAAACGCGAGGCCATGTCCAGCGTCATCATCAACCAGCTTTACAAACACACCCAGCTTGAGGCCACCTTTGGGGTCATCCTCCTGGCCATCGTCAACGGCAGGCCCGAGCTTCTGACTCTCAAGGAATGCCTCCAGTATTTCATTTCCCACCGCAGGCTCGTGGTGGTGCGCCGGACCGAGCACGAGCTTAAAAAAGCGGAAGAGCGCGCCCACATCCTGGAAGGGTACAAAATCGCCATTGACAACCTGGACGAGGTGGTCCGCCTTATCCGGGCAAGCGCGAACCCCCAGGAGGCCAGGGAAAAGCTCATGGCGGCATTTGGCCTGTCAACGGTCCAGGCCCAGGCCATTTTGGACATGCGCCTCCAGAAGCTCACCGGACTCGAGATTGAAAAGGTGGAAGAGGAGTACCGCGAGGTCATCAAGGCAATTGCCCGATACCGGGAGATTTTGGCCAACGAGCGGCTGGTGCTTGAAATTGTGAAGGAGGAACTCGCCGAAATCGAGGAGGAGTTTTCCGACCCGCGCCGCACCGTCATCAGGGACGACGTGGGCGAAATCACTGTGGCGGACATGATCGCCGAGGAGGACATGGTGGTCAGCGTGTCCCAGCGCGGCTACATCAAGCGCAACCCGCTTTCCCTGTACCAGGCCCAGCGCCGGGGCGGCAAGGGCAAGATGGGCATGGGAACCGCAGACGACGATTTTGTCGCCCATCTTTTTGTCGCCTCGACCCACCACACCCTTCTCTTTTTCACGAGCCACGGTCGGGCGCACTGGCGCAAGGTCTATGAAATCCCCCAGTCCGGACGCACCGCCAAGGGCAAGGCCATCGTCAATCTCCTGAACCTCGCGGAGGGCGAGCGCCTGGCAACGGTTTTGGCCGTGCCGAGCTTCGACCAGGGCGGCTACATCACCATGGCCACCAAAAACGCCGTGATTAAAAAAACAGAACTTTCGGCGTTTTCCAATCCGCGCGCGGCGGGCATCATCGCCATCAATCTTGCCCCGGATGACGAACTCATCGGGGTGCGGCTTTCCGACGGAACCCAAAACATCTTTCTGGGCTCTGCCCAGGGCAAATCCATCCGCTTCCATGAGACCGATGTCCGGGCCATGGGAAGAACAGCCCAGGGCGTCACCGGCATGCGTCTCGCCGAGGGGGACCGGCTGGTGGGCATGGAGGTATTGACCCACGGCAAGACGCTTTTGGCCTGCACGGAAAACGGATATGGAAAGCGCACGTCCATAGACGAGTATCCCTTGCAGAAACGCGGGGGCCAGGGAGTTATCACTATCCGGACCGGGGACAGGAACGGCGAGGTGGTGAGCGTGCTTGAGGTGGACGACGACAATGATCTCATGCTGATGACGGACGGAGGAAAAATCATCCGCATGCCGGCCGCGGGCATATCCGTGATAGGCCGGGCCACCATGGGGGTGCGCCTCATGGACCTGGAACCGGGGGAAAAGGTGATAGGCGCGGCGCTGACGGAAAAGGACCCGGGCCTTTCCGACAAGGGGGACGGGCCGGATCCCGCCGCGGGGGAGCCGGAGGAGGCGGAAGAGGCGGACAGAACAGACCAGGAAGGCCGTCCTGAAACAGAGGACGGGGAATAACCAGGGGCTGGAGGAGGCATGGGAAGCGCGAAGACGCAGCAGGCCGCGGTGACGCGGACGGGGGTTGTGGGCGGAGGAAGCTGGGGCACGGCCATCGCCCATCTTTTAGCCTCCAAGGGGATACCTGTTGACCTGTGGGTGTATGAGGAGGAGGTCCGGGAGCAGATTCTTACGGAGCGGGAAAACAAGGTGTTTCTGCCTGGAATCAAACTGTCGGAAAACCTGCGTCCCACAGGCTCGCTGGACACCGCCACAGGGGACAAAGACCTTGTTGTCGTTGTCTGCCCGTCCCACGTGCTCCGGGGAATGGCGCGGCGTATGGCGGAGCATCTCGATTCCCAGACCATTCTGGTATCCGCCACAAAAGGCATCGAGTACGGCACCCACAAGCTCATGACCGGGGTTTTGGGAGACTCCATTCCCCAGATACCGTCCGGACGGATTGTGGCGCTCTCAGGGCCCAGCTTTGCCCGGGAAGTGGCCATGGGAATGCCCACCCTGGTCACGGTTGCCGGGACGGACGAGGAAGTGGCCAAGGCTGTCCAGCACGCTTTTGTCACGCCTGTTTTCAGGGTGTATGTGAATAACGATCCCGTGGGCGTGCAGGTGGGCGGAGCGGTCAAAAACGTCCACGCCATCGCCTCCGGCATTTCCGAAGGGCTGGGCATGGGCGCCAACACCCGGGCGGCCCTCATCACCCGGGGGCTTGCGGAAATCGCGCGTCTGGGAGAACGCCTGGGAGCGGACCCGCGCACCTTCCTGGGGCTGGCGGGTGTGGGCGACCTGGTGCTTACCTGCACCGCGGAGCTTTCGCGCAACTACTCGTTGGGCAGGAAAATCGGCCAGGGCCGGAAGCTCAAGGAAATCCTCGCGGGAATGCGCATGGTGGCCGAAGGGGTCGAGACCGCCAAAAGCCTCTTCGAGATTGCCGGACGCACCGGCGTTGAGATGCCCATTGCCGAGATGACCTACCGGGTGCTGTTTGAGGACATGAACCCCGCGGAGGCGCTTATGGCGCTTATGACGCGCAGGCTTAAAAACGAGCTTAGGGACAGGGTTGTTCTGTGAGGACGCGATGCCGGGCGGGAAAGCGAAAGACGGGGAGGGGCCGGAGAAGGCGGGCGGCGGGCACCATGGGGAAGGGCACCGGGGGAGGCTGCGGGAGCGTTTTTTAGCCGGGGGACTGGCCGGATTTTTGGATTACGAGGTCATCGAACTTTTGCTGACCCTGGGCACCCCCAGGCAGGACTGCAAGCAGGCGGCCAAGGACGCCCTTCTGCGCTTCGGCTCCCTTCAGGCCGTGTTCGAGGCCACGCCCGCGGAGCTTGCCCAGGTCAAGGGAATCGGCCTCAAAAACGCCTTTGGCGTCAAACTCATCCAGGCCGTGGCCAACCGGTATCTGGAGCAAAAGGCCATTGGCAAGGATTTCATCAAAAACTCCAAAGACCTGCACGACTACCTCCTCCACCGTTTCCGCGACAAAAAAATCGAGAGTTTTGTGGTGGTCTTTCTCGACAACGCCAACGCGGTGTTGGGGGTCGAGGCGCTTTTTGAGGGCACAGTGAACGAGACCGCGGTGTACAGCCGGGAGCTTGTGCAGGCCGCCATCGAGAAGGGCGCCGCCTCGATTTTGCTCGCCCATAATCATCCGTCGGGGACCCTTGTGCCTTCCCAGGACGACATCGCGGTGACACGGAAGGTTCTGTTCGCCTGCCACGCCATAGACATTCAGGTGCTGGAGCATCTTATTATCGGGTCCGGGGGAACGTACAGTTTCCGGGAGCACGGGCTTATCAGGCATTTCACCCAGGAGTACGAGAAGAGCAAGACCGGCGAACCCTGGCCTCCCAGGAGGAGATAAGAGGTCTTCACGCGGAACGACCCTTTGAAATTCTTGCAATTCCCAATGAATTTGATACCATTGGGGATATAGGGGAATTTTTCCGAGGGCCGGGATTGCGCCGGGCTGGCACACGAGGATTTCAGGCGTATGGACCCTAAAAAGGTTTATGTTGACTCCAAGGACGAGGCCGTGTTCCTGTGCCCCCAATGCGGGGAGTCGCGGACGGCCAACGTCGCGGCGTACAAGAACCGGCGCGGATCCTTGAAGGTCAAGTGCGCGTGTTCCTTTGTGTACGAGGTGACCCTGGAGTTCCGCACGGCCTACCGGAAGCCCGCCAAGCTCACGGGGAGTTTTCAGCGCTCCGACCCGCGCCATGGCGGGCGCATGGTGGTGAAGAACATTTCCATGGGGGGGCTGGGTTTTGAGACCCCGGTGAAGAGTTTCCTCAAGGCCGGAGACATCATCACGGTGCATTTCTGGCTGGACGACAAGCGCCGGTCGGAGATCAAGAAGCAGGCGATGGTGCGGACGGTGAGCGGGAATTTTGTGGGGGCGGAGTTTTTGAACCAGCCGGGGCAGTACGACGCGGCGCTGGGTTTTTATATGAGGGAGGTAATTGCAAAGTAAAGCTTAGGTTGGATGGTTCCGGGCCGCAAGGCCCGGGTGTACCCAACAATTATACCATTATTCCAAGATGTTGGGTGAACCTGCCCTACGGGCGGAACCATCCAGCGCGCGTTAAATTTGTCGTTTCTAAGAGTTTTGCAATTGCCTCGAGGATGTGAAATTTTTACCGCGATTACCGCCTGGAGCCGGGCAGGCGGGTGCTCTCCTTAACCTCAATCCAACGGCCTCAAAGGATCTTCCCCTAATGGGTTTCCGCGCCAAACTTCTGTCCGTGTTCCTTTTGCTCTCCATTGCCCCCCTCGTGTTTCTCCGGATAACCAATCAACAGACCATGCTTCGGCTTTCCCATAACCTGGGGGAACGTACTCGGGAGGTGCTGCTTGAAAAGGCATCGGCGGAGCTTCTGCGCTTGGTGGAGGACCATGGACGGGTGCTTGTCCGGGAGCGCGAGATAATCGAACTGGCCCTGGGAGCACAGGCTTCGGAAATTGAAAGAATCCTCTCTTTGGCCCCAGGAAAGGAACAGCGCCTTTCGGGCATAGAACAGGATCTCGCGCGCTCTTTTCCCAACAGGGACCAAGGGCAAGAAGGCGTTCGGTCTGGTGGAGAGGCGTCTTTGAATCCAAGGCAGGCGCATGGACACCCGGTCTCTGTGGAAAACAAGGCCGGTCCAGTCAGAGAGGGAGGCCAGACGCTCTGGACGATGGTCTTTCCCGCCGGCTCCGGCCCGGAAGAAGATAATGCCTCCAGGTTGGCTTTCCAATCGCTGACTCCGGTTTTTCAGTCCCTTAAAACCAAATTCCCAGGGATCATTCTCCATCAACTCGTCGCATTGCCAAACAGAGGAAGGGCGGTGTTTCCGGCCCTGGAAGATGGCGTGGACCCTGCTCCCCTGTTCCAGTCATGGCTCCCCCAGGTCTTGAAACAAAAATCCCCTGTTTGGACAATGCCCTACACGGACGCTGTTTCCGGGACCACAGTCCTTGCCGCCGCAGTCCCTATTCAAGCCCGGTCCGGACCGCCCGTCGGCGCAACCGCCATTGTGGTGCCCATTCACGTCCTTCTTCATGAGAACGTCCACATTAAGAACCTTTCCCCCAATGTCGTTTCCTTGTTGATCCGAAGCGGAACAGGACCGGATGGCAGGCCGACTGTTTTGGAGGTGGCACGCGGGGACGGCGCGGCGCGGGAAATCCAAGGCGGAAAGCCGCGCGTGCCCGCAGGCCTAAGATATCTCGACGCGCGACCGGCAAAAACCCTTGCGGCGATGGCCCGGGACATAACCCTGAACGCTTCAAATGTCCAGCGCATGGTGTACGAGGGCCGCCCCCGGCTCATGGCATACGGGCGGTCCGATGACAGGGGCACGGCTCTGTTGCTTGCGGTGCCCGAGGAGGACATTTTCCGGGAAGCCGCGGAAATGGAAGCCCATGTTGTCGCCGGATTCCAGCGTCAAATAGTGGCCACAGGCATGATAGCCGCCTTTGCCGTCTCTTTGGTGATCCTGGCGGCGTTTTTTCTTTCACGTTCTTTCACCCGGGACATTTTGCATGTGGCGGACGCCTTTCGGAGACTCTCCCGGGGAGATTTCTCAATCCGTCTTCACATCCGGACACGGGACGAAATGCGGGAACTGGGCGAGGCGTTCAACGCAATGGTCCCGGCCCTTGAGGAACGGCTGCATCTGAAGAAGGTTCTTGATATCGCCAAGGAAGTGCAACAGAACCTGCTTCCGCAAAAATCCCCCGCCCCGCCCGGCCTGGACGTTTCGGGTATGAGCATCTATTGCGAGGAAACCGGTGGGGACTATTATGATTTTTTCGAGATGCCCGGGAAAAGCGGCCCTGTCCTCGGAGTCGCGGTGGGTGATGTGTCCGGGCATGGTTTGCAGGGCGCACTCCTGATGGCCACGACCCGTGCATTCCTGCGGCTGCGCGCCGCCATGCCCGGCAGCCTCGCTGAGGTGGCGGCTGACGTGAACCGGCTGCTGGCCCGGGATGTGGGGGATTCCGGAAGGTTCGCCACACTTTTCCTCATGGCTGTGGATGGCAGGGGCCGAACCCTGCGGTGGGTCCGCGCGGGACACGATCCCGCCCTGCTGTATGACCCTGGGACCGACACCTTTGACGAGCTTTCAGGCGCCGGTGTTGTTCTGGGCGCGCTGCCGGACTCCCGGTATGAGGAAGGGGCGCGCGCCCTGCTTCCGGGGCAGGTTCTGGCGGTTGGCACGGATGGCATCTGGGAGACACGGAACGCGGCGGGGAATATGTATGGAATGGAACGGATGCGCGCCCTTATCCGGCAACACGCGGGAGAGTCAGCCCAGGCCATGGCGGCGGCGGTTACAGAAGAGACTTCGTCGTACAGAGGCGGTGGCTGTCAGGAAGATGACATTACTCTGGTTATCATAAAGGTTCTGGCATAGAGGAGGAGGCCGGGACTATCACTTCCCGGCGTTTCTATTTCTTTTCATGGAAAGAACGGATCATGTTCCTCCTTGTTACCGGAGGCTGCGGCTTCATCGGCTCCCACCTCGTCGAGGCCCTCGTCCGCCGCGGAGATACTGTCCGCGTCATTGACAACCTCGTGACCGGCCATCCCGAAAACATCGCGGCCGTCCGGGACAACGTCGAGGTGTTCCAAAACGACATCCTCGACCCCGGCGCCCTCGCCCGCGCCGCCCAAGGCGCCGAGGCCGTCATCCACCTTGCCGCCCAGGTCTCCGTCCCCGACTCCATCGAGCGCCCCCTAAACACCCACGCCCAAAACGCCACCGGCGTCCTTGCGGTCCTCGAAGCCGCGCGCAAGGCCGGGGCGCGCCGCGTGGTCTTCTCCAGCAGTTGCGCTGTCTATGGCAACGCTCCGGGACTCCCCAAGCACGAGGACATGCCCCCCTGCCCCGAGTCCCCCTACGCGGTCACCAAGCTCATGGGCGAATTCTACCTTTCCGTCTATGCCTCCCTCCACGGCATGGAAACCGTCAGTCTGCGCTATTTCAACGTGTTCGGCCCCCGCCAGGACCCCTCCTCCGTCTATTCCGGCGTCATCTCCCGGTTCACGGACTGTTTCCGTACCGGCAAGCGCCCCACGGTGTACGGGGACGGACTCCAGACCCGGGATTTTGTCTATGTGGCGGATGTGGTGCGGGCGAATCTTCTGGCCCTGGAGGCGCGGGAGGCGGGCAAGGGAGAAGTGTTCAATATCGGCGCCGGAAGGACCGCCACCCTTCTGGACATTTTGGAAGCCTTCCGGCGGCACACGGGCAAAGACCTTCATCCGGTCCATGAGCCTGCCCGCGCGGGCGAGGTGCGCCATTCCCTGGCGGACATCACCCGCGCCCGGGAGGTTTTGGGCTACACTCCCCGGCACGGGGTGTCCGAAGGGATAGCGGCCATTGTCACGGAGGCTTAGGCGTTAGGCTTTAGACTTTAGGCTTTAGGCGTTAGGCGTTAGGCTTTAGACTTTAGGCGTTAGGCTTTAGGCGTTAGGCTTTAGACTTTAGACTTTAGGAGTTCAAAACAGCAGTACTGAATGCCACAGTCGCTGTGATGAATAGGATGAGCATCCTCTGGCAGTTGTTTCCCCGCCATTGCCAGCGCGCGCAAACCGCCAACAGGCTCAAGCGTTTCGGCTCCGCAGTATCCAACAATCTTGCGTGACCAAACGTCGCTGATCAACGAAACGTACAGCCAGCCTTCATCCGTCCTCACATAGGTGATGCCGCCGCGCCACGCCTGATGCGGCCCTGTAAGCTGGCGGTCCTTCAACAGATTCGTGTACTTCCTGAATCCATGCCGCGAATGCGTCGTGCGCGGACCGCGCCGGCGCCTGCAATCCACCAGCATCCGGCGCCTTCGCAACAGTTCGTAGAGCTTGTCCCTCCCGCACCGAATGCCATCTCCGCAAGCCCGGCCTTCAGCATGCGCCACAGCTTCCCCGTGCCGATCCGCGGCTGAAGCCGGCGCTCACGCCGCACCAGCTCCAAAACCGCCTCCTCGTCCACTTCGCGCCGTGCGCGGGCTTTGCGCTTCTTGTAGTACCCCTGGCGCTGCTTTTCGGCCTTGGCAAGGGATGACCCGTCCGCTTCTTGACGGTTTCTCTCTTCGGGGGTACAATACGTATCAAGAAGTATTCATACGTATGAAAGGAGCCGCCATGCGGAGAAAACTTACCATCACCGTGGATGAGGATGTTTACAACGGCCTGCACGCCGTGATCGGAAGGGGCAGGATCAGCGCGTTTCTGAACCGGATAGCCCGGCCGCTCGTGGTCTCCGGCGAGATCGAGGCGGGATACCGCGCCATGGCGGCAGACCAGGAGCAGGAGCGCGAAGCCTCTGAATGGATAGAGGGAATCGCGGGGGACACGGCCAATGACGAGGGCTGAGGTCTGGTGGGTGAATTTTGATCCGTCCATCGGCGGGGAAACCCGGAAGACCAAGCCCGCCGTGATCGTGAGCAGGGACGAATCCAACCGTGTTCTGAGCCGGGTCCAGGTGGTCCCTGTCACATCGAATGTTTCCCGCCTGTATCCTTCCGAGGCCTATGTTTCCATCAACGGCGTTCTCCACAAGGCCATCGCGAGCCAGATTGGAACCGTGAGCCAGGAACGCCTCCTGTCCCGAATGGGCGCGCTTTCCGGCAAGGACATGGAAGCCGTGACGCAGGCGGTTTTGTTTCAGCTCGGCATTGTCTGACAGGGCGGAAAAGAACAGCCCGGACGGGGGACAGGAGGGGATACACGGCTTCCAGCGGGCGCGACTGCCACTGGAGCGCCTCGCCGGCCACAGCGTCGGTCACCGGCGAGATCAGCGCGGGGGACACCTGCGCGCCGTAAATCTCCTCGATGTGGCCCTGTATTTCCCGGACGGTCATGCCCCGGGCGTAC
>JAGVGH010000191.1 GCA_020057225.1 Desulfobacterales bacterium
CCCGGGTTCACCCAACATTTCTAAATGATTCCTTTGTGTTGGGTGAACCTGCCCTTCGGGCAGAACCACCCAACCTACCTCAAATTTGTCGTTTCAATGAATTTTGCAATTACCTCTAGCGTACATAATTGCAGAATCCGGACACAAAATCCCATAGCCCCTGCTTTGCCTTCTCACTCCGGACCCAGCCCTTCCACCCGGGCGCGCACAAGGGCGACCTGGACCGATATCTCCCGGACCTCCTCCTCCATCTCCGCCAGCACCCGCCGGGCCTTTTCCTTGGCGCTTTCCTCCCCGCTCAGAAGCCCCGCTGTCTCGGCCATGCCCTCGGTGTAAAGCTGAAAACGGTCCGCCAGACGCTCTTCCATCTTTTCCGCGGCGCGGTCCAGCATCTTGTAGAGATACTGGAACTTGAGGTTTTCCCGGTAGTCCATAAAATGCGCCCAGAGCGCGGTGATGGTTTCCTCCTTCATCCTCCACACCGCCGCTTCCAGGGCGCGGCGCTGGTCCGCCACCATGCCTCCGGGGTTCTTCCTGCGCGTGAAAAGCTCCCGAAGGCCGCTGGCGGCCCGGTACGCGGAAAGCCGGAGCACGGCCTCCGCGCGCACCCTCTGCCCCTGGCGCATGGCCGAGGTAAGCGGCGGAATCTCAAGCCCGGAATCCTCGCGCACCCGGGAGGGGTCCAGCGGCGCCAGAGGCTCCAGGGCAAGACCCGACAGCTCGACCCCCATGGAGCGGATGGCGTCCATATAGCGTCCCATGGCGTCTTTCACCATGGCGTCATAGGGTTCCGCGATTTCCACAAGGGCCTGGACGATGCGCGCCTCCTCGGTCCGCACCAGGGCAAGCAGCCGGGGGTTGACGGTCTCGGCCATGTAGGTGTCCACCGCGGTCTTGAGATCCTGAAAGGCCTGATAGACCTTGGCGGAAAAGCTCACCGTGAAATTGGCAAGGTCTGGCTCCTCGACTTTTTTGGCCAGCACGAATTCCCGGATGCCGCGCATGACCTCGCCCTGCTTGAAATCGAAAAACCTGTCCACCTCTTTGCCGACTTCTTTTCGGCCTTTTTGCAGCGCGCCGTCAATGGTGTGGCGTATCATGAGCCGGATTTGGCGGATGCCGTCCTGCTGGCGCTTAAGCTCGGTGTAGATGGCGTGCGCTGTTCCGGCGTCCCGGGTCAGAAGCTCCTGGTGGAGCCGGGCGAAATTGCCGATGCCGCCGCAGATGATGCCCAGCCGCTCGGAGTGGCTTCTCAGGAGGAGCGAAAGCCGGTCCCGGGTCAGGCGCTGGCGGAGGGCGGCGGTGAAACGGTCTTTTTCTGCCTGTGAGTACCCGGTGAAGGCCGGGTCCGCCTCCCATTGGCAAAGCCTGGCCTGGTCTTTGGGAGGAAGCGTCTCCCGGGTCTGGCAAAAAAGGCTGTGGAGCGCGGAAAAGCAAAACACCCCGGGATCCTTCCGGACCAGCCCCACTTCCTCCTTGACCCGCCCCGCCACGCGCAGGCAGTCCTCCAGGCCCTCATGGTCGCTCATGTCCGCGTTGACCACCACGTACATGTTGTCGAGAAGCCCCAGTTCCCGCAACAGGTGGAAAAAGCGGATGTCGGCCCGGCGCACTCCCATGCGGCTGGAAATAACATAGATGACGAGATGGGTTTTATAGAGGTAGTCCTCGATCATCGCCAGATGCAGCGGATTGGGAGAGTCGCTGCCCTGGCAGTCGGCAAGCTCCACCTGGCTTTCCAGGGCGCCGTCCTTGGCCATGGTGATGGCGAGGTCCTTGAGATAGACCGCCATGGTCTCGTCGGCCACAAAGGGACGGTGCCCGGCGAAATCCCGGGCCTCGAACGCGTGGCGCTGGCCTTTTTCCAGATAAGGGGCGACCTTGGGATAGCCTTCGAGATACGAGGCCAAGAGCACAGCGTTCAGGTTGCGCGCGTCCTGGGAGAGAAGCTGGTCCGCTCCCAAACCGGCGAGCGCGCGGCGCAGCTTTTCGCGGTCGGCCTCCCGGCGGATGTCCACGCCGTCCGCAGGCGGCTCGAAGGAGGGGAAAAGGACGGTGGCCTGGGCAATCTCCTGGGCGATTTCCTCCCAGGATTTGAAGGTAAGGGAGGCGGAAAGCCTGTCCCCGGAGCGCACGCGCGTGAGCATGGAGGTGACGACCCCCGCGCCGCGTTTGAGATAGTCGCCGCCAAACCAGGAGTTGACAAGGGTGCTTTTGCCGCTCTTGATGGCGCCCACCACGGCCACGCGCAGGATTCCCTCCTCGACCTGGCGGCGCATGGACTCCCGGGCCTTGTGCCAGGTTTCAAAGGGCGTGGCGCCCTGTCCCGGCAGAATGCGGGCCATGGTGATCACGCCGTGGAGACGGTCCGTGAGGGCAAGAAGTTCCTGCCGGGTTGCTTCAAAAGTGTCCATCGCGCCGCGTGAGAGCCGTAAGGTCATCCGTGAAGGGTCGTCGGGTTGAGGTTCCGGACCCTGGAAGGGACGCGGACCTTGCAAGATGCAACCTATTACACGTTAGGGCGTGTTTTTCAAGCTCTATGTTGGCGAAACACAAGGCTTGGCCGCCAAAGGAGAAATAGCTCACAGCGTCACCTAAAACCGCGATTCCTGTCTTGCATCCGGCACAGGACGGGAATAGAATTCCTGTCTGTGGGGGGAAGTCCCCCGCGGTTCCATCCACGCAGCGCAATCCCGGTACAAATGGAGGCAGCCATGTTGTCGCGCGCGCGAATCATCACGCTGATGATTTGCCTGGCGGTGTTGTGTCTGTGCGCCGCCGGACTTGTTTCCTGTGGAAAACGCCTTAAAAAAATGGACCCGGCCCCCGCCGCGGCGCCTGCGGGCGAGGTGGCCGCGCCTTCGGAAGAGGCGGCGGTCTCTCTGGCCCCGCCAACCCCGTCAGCCCCTCCGGCCGCGGCCGTCGAGATGGAGTCCTCAATACAAGCGATCGCCTCGCCCAAAGGGGAAATGGCAGCCTCTGTGGCAAGGGCCAAGCTCGCCGCGCCGATGCCGCGACAGGCCCCGCCGCCGGCAATGGGCATGGGCGGCGACCCCCTGGCCCCGGTGCGTCCGCCTTCGGCCATGCCGGGCACCGACTCCTTTGACCACGTGGAGGACAACCCCTTCCTCGCTGTTGACAAAAACCCCCTGTCCACCTTTTCCATTGACGTGGACACCGCCTCCTACGCCATCACCCGGCGCATGCTCCAAAACGGGCAACAACCGCCCAAGGGCGCTGTCCGCGTCGAGGAATTCATCAATTACTTTGATTACGAATACCCGGAACCCACAGACGGCAAACCCTTTGCCGCCCATGTGGAAACCGCGGAATGCCCCTGGGCGCCCGGCCACAGGCTGGCGCGCATCGGCATCCAGGGCGACAGGATGGATTCCGGAGAGCGGAAACCCGCAAACCTGGTCTTCCTGCTGGATGTTTCCGGCTCCATGGCCGAGCCTGACAAGCTCCCCCTGGTCCAGCAGGCCATGCGCGTGCTGCCGGGCAAGCTCGAATCCAAAGACAAGGTCGCCATTGTTGTCTATGCGGGCAATTCAGGCGTGGTTCTTCCGCCCACGTCCTGCTCGGAGGAGAACCGGACGCAGATTGAAAACGCCATCGCGGCCCTTACCCCGGGCGGCTCGACCCACGGCAGCGGGGGCATTGTGACGGCCTATGAGCTGGCGCGCCAGGGCTTCATCAAAAAGGGGGTCAACCGCGTCATTCTCGCCACAGACGGGGATTTCAACGTGGGGGTGACCGACCAGTCCAGCCTTGTGGAGCTTGTGCAAAAGGAGGCCAAGTCCGGGGTGTTTTTGACCGTGCTGGGCTTTGGCATGGGAAACCTCAAAGACAGCACCATGGAGCTTCTGGCCGACAAGGGCAACGGCAACTACGGTTACATAGACTCGTTCTCCGAGGCCAAGAAGATGCTGGGCAGGCAGTTCCTTTCCACCACGGTGGCCATTGCCAAGGATGTGAAGATCCAGGTGGAGTTCAATCCGGCCGCGGTGGGCGCGTACCGGCTCATCGGCTATGAAAACCGGGTGATGCGCGCGGAGGACTTCAACGACGACACCAAGGACGCGGGAGAAATCGGCGCGGGCCACACGGTGACGGCGCTCTACGAGATAACGCCTCCGGGGGACACAGGGGCCGCGGGGAACGTGGACCCTCTGCGGTTTAAGGGAAACGCGGACGCGGAAAAAGGCGGGAGCAAGAAGGACCTGCTCTGGCTCAAGCTCCGCTACAAGGAGCCGGAAGGGGAGAAAAGCGCGCTCTCAGAGTTTTTGATTAAGAACCCCAAACAAGCAGAGACGGTGTCCGGGGATTTCAGTTTCCAGGCAGCGGTGGCCGCGTTTGGCATGCTCTTGAGGGAATCCCCCCACAAGGGCAAGGCCACGTTCGCCATGGTGGAGGAGCTGGCGGAGAAGGGGCTGTACGGGAAGGACGAGGGCGGCCTGCGCCGCGAGTTTATCAATCTCACGGGTCTGGCAAAGGACATTTGCAGGGCGGAAAAGTAAGGGAATAAAGGCGCGGCGCCAGTCCGCGCCCTGGTTTGAAACGCCGCGCCCGCCTTTCGGTTTATTGAAGGGCGGGCGCGGTTTTTGGTTGTGGAATTTCAGGTGTGTTGCCGCTGTTCGGAATGCTTTTCCAATTGGTTTGACCGCCTGGCCGGCAACCCCTCCGCTCATACCAAGGCGCAATCAGACAAGTAACGCCCTCACCCAGGCCCTCTCCCACAGGGAGAGGGAGATTGAGCGGGAGCTTTCAGCAGGCGTTACGGATTGGACCGCATTTTGGTATAAGGCATCCGCCGGGACGCCCTCTCTTTTGTCCGGACATGGCTGTCCCGCCGCCGGCAGGCTCATACCGGCATGTCTCCCTGCGCGCGAGCGGTCACACCATGAAAAGCACGCTGCCTTTGGGGGCAATGCGGTCGGCGTTTTCCCCGACAAAATGCACCTTGGGCGCCATGCAGTCCATTTTCCCAAGCCCACGCGCCAGCGCGGCGGGCCCGGAGGGATGAATCCCGCTCACGCAGTTGGTGGAAACCGTGACCCGGCGCGCGGATTCCATCCCGCGTTCGAGGGTTGCGAGAAGCTGTCTGGCGGCGTCCTCGTCAAAATCGCCTATGAGGCAAATCTGGAAATCCTTGGAGTTGGTGTTGGCAATCAAGCGGAAATGTCCGTTCATGGCACACCTTCCTCCCGCGGCGGACCGCGGTTTGTAAAAGGGTCTTCTTGGACCCCGCAAGGGTGTTACGGATTTTCCCTGATTACAGCGGTAATTGCAAAACTTATGGAAACGACAAATTTAACGTAGGTTGGCTGGTTATGCCCGATATGAATCATTTAGAAATGTTGGGTGAACCCGGGCCTCGCGGCACGGAACCACCCAACC
>JAGVGH010000220.1 GCA_020057225.1 Desulfobacterales bacterium
CCCGCGTCCCTTGCGCCGGAACAAGGACTGGCTCCTGTGGCGCCCGCCCCGCTTTCGCCGGAATTCGACACGCTGCCGGAAACGTCCGGAACGCCCGCTCCGGCTCTGGAACAGACTCCTGTCCAGGCCGCTCCGGAACAGCCCGCGGCCCCCGCCGTGGAACAGCCTGCGGCCCCCGCTTTGGAACAGCCTGCGGCTCCCGAGGTGGAACAACCGGTTCCGTCCGTTTCCGGTGAGCAGCCGCCTGTTCCAGGCGCCTCCCCCGCACCGGAGGCGCCCGCGCAGACAGGTGTCTGGGACGGAAGGCCCGAGACATGGACACCGGCGGCGGGAATGACACGGCGCTCCGCGCCGCCGGAGGCTCCGGGACAGGCCGCGCCGGAGATGACGGCGCCTGGGGCGGGAACGGAAACAGCGCCGCCTGTCGCGGTTCCGGCGGAGAGTTCGCCCTGGGGGATGACCCCGACGGTTCCGCCCGCGGAACCCGCGCCCCTGGATGCGGAGTGGGGGAATTGAGTTGTTGGGCCTCCAATCCGGGGTTTTTTCGCGGATAGCTTGACGTGGAGATACCGCCATGAAAGTCAACTCTTTGGAAATGAAGAACTTTCGCGCCATCCGGGACATGCGGATCGAGTTCGATCCGCGTCTGAATGTGCTTGTTGGGGTGAACGGCGCTGGAAAATCCAGTGTTTTGAATTGTCTGGCGATACTGCTCTCGCGTTTCACATGGAGAATTGTTTTTAGCAAAAAAACAGGTAGATTTTTTTCAATTGACGATATTTATAGACAACACAAAAAAACTGAGAATACAATATCCATTGAAATTTTTGGAAATGAATATGAGTGGACTGCTACAAAAACTACCATAAAGGAACGAGCGCAAACAGTAACAAATCAAGATGATATCAAAAAACTTGTTGGAAAAATCCATGAAATGCTCGAAGAAGATGAAAACTCAAATATACCTTTGGCTGTTTTATACAGCACTAACAGATCCGTTGTAAAAGTCCCTCTAAAAGTTAAGAAAAAACACAGTTTTACCCAGGTGTCTGCGCTAGATGATTCACTTTCCGGAGAACGGGAAGAAGCAGATTTTAAATTGTTTTTCGAATGGTTTCGCCTTCGGGAAGACGTTGAAAATGAAAACAGAAGATACCAGAACGAGAAATTTAAACCTGATGACTGGGAGTTTCCGGACCGGCAGCTTGAGGCCGTGCGTGAGGCCGTTTCATCGTTTTTGCCTGACTTCCAGAACCTGCAGGTCCGGCGCAAACCGGCGTTGCGCATGGTCGTCAACAAGAGCGGACGGGAATTCCGCATTGAGCAGCTTTCCGACGGGGAAAAGTGCTTTCTCGCCCTGGTGGGCGACATCGCCCGCCGCCTTGCCATCGCCAACCCGTCCCTGGACGATCCCCTGCTCGGGGAAGGGGTTGTTCTCATTGACGAGGTGGACCTGCACCTGCATCCGGCGTGGCAGCGCATGATTATGCCCAGGCTCCTCAAAACCTTCCCGAACTGCCAGTTCATCGTGACAACCCATTCCCCCCAGGTTCTGGGCGAAATAGACGCGAAACACATTCATATCCTGTCTGTGGAAGAAAACGGAGAAATCAAACTCAGAAAACCAAGGCAGGCCAAAGGCTTGACGAGCAATGACATACTCGAAGAAATAATGAAGCCTGAGTGGGCAAGCAATTCATTGATCAGGAATCAGGAGGTTGAAAACAGACTGCATGCGATATCTATGCTAATAGATAAAGAGCGGTTTGGCAGCGCGCGGGAAGCGATTGAAAAACTAAAAATTGATCTTAATGGAAGCATACCTGAGCTTGTAGAAGCTGAAACAACAATCGCATTTCTTGAATAAAATCAAGATGGAGACTTGTTCCATGAGAAACATTTCCAAATTAAATGAACCAGATTCACTAACACTATACAAGCGACTTCCCGACGCTATATATGACGGACCAAATTTCACCCCCGTCAAAAATGCGATCCGCAAAAAACTTTTAGAGGAGCAGGGCTATCTCTGCGCATATTGTATGGGCAGAATTGAATTACACTCAATGAGGATTGAACACTGGAGATGCCAGGACACTTATCCGGACGAACAACTTAATTATAAAAATATGCTTGGAACATGCACAGGAAATGAGGGATTACCATATTCAGAAGAAACATGCGATGTTAGAAAGAAAAATGCAGATATTGCATTTAATCCTTCGGATATGAATCATCATAAACAAATGAAAATAATTTATTATAATGATGGAACGATTGGATCAGAGAATACAAAATTTAATAATGATATAGAAAAATTATTAAATTTAAATTATTACCGTTTAATTCAAAACAGGTATTATGTAAGAAAAGCGATAATAAATGTCATCGCAAAATCAAAGCATTCTATAACAAAAACTGAAATCCAAAACGAAATCAATAAATGGAGTCATTCAGGAAATGATAAAAAATTTATGGAATATTGTGATGTTGTTCTATACTATTTGAATAAAAAACTTAAGAGGATTACTTATAAATAGGCTTACTCTAACAATGGACTGCGGAAAAATCCATTCGGCGTCAAGACCCTCCGCGTCCACAATCCCAGCAAAAGGTGAGCTCCCTTGCCCGAACCGCGCTTCATCGTAGGCATTGACCTTGGCACCACCAACTCCGTGGTTGCCTACGCGCCCGTTTCCCAGGCCCCCGGACTGCCTCCGGACATCCGCATCCTCCAAATCCCCCAGCTTGTCGCCCCAGGCACTGTCCTGGGACAGCCCGCCCTCCCTTCGTTCCTCTTCCTTCCCGGTCCCCACGACGTGCCCAAGGGCGCCCTCGCCCTTCCCTGGGACCCGGACGCCGCCATGGCTGTCGGCGTCTTTGCCCGGGACCGGGGCGCCGAGCTTCCCGCCCGGCTTGTCTCCTCGGCCAAATCCTGGCTCTGCCACGGCGGAGTGGACCGGAACGCCCCCCTCCTCCCCTGGGAGGCCCCGGAGGACACGGCAAAACTTTCCCCGGTCGAGGCCCAGGCCGCCATCCTCGCGCACATCCGCCGCGCCTGGGACCATCTCATGGCCCAAAACGCCCCGGAGGCCGCCCTGGAACACCAGGAAGTCCTTCTCACTGTCCCCGCCTCCTTCGACGCCGTGGCCCGGGAACTCACCGTCAAGGCCGCCTCCATGGCCGGGATTCCCGGTGTCACCCTCCTCGAGGAGCCCCAGGCCGCCTTCTACGCCTGGATCCACGCCTCCGGCGACGCATGGAGGGAGCACATCTCGGCGGGAGGGCGCGTTCTCGTCTGTGACGTGGGCGGCGGCACCACCGACTTTTCCCTCATCGAGGCGGCGGACAACGCGGGCGCCCTGGAGCTCAGGCGCGTGGCCGTGGGCGACCACCTGCTGGTGGGCGGCGACAACATGGACCTTGCCCTTGCCCATCACGCCGCGGCAAAACACAAGGCCGCGGGCGGAAAAAAGCTCGACTCCTGGCAGATGCGCGCCCTGTGGCAGGCATGCCGGGCGGCCAAGGAAAAACTCTTTGCCGAAAACGGCCCTGACAAAACAGCCCTCACTGTTTTGGGCCGGGGGGCCAGCCTCATCGGCGGCACTGTCACCATCGAGCTTACCCGGGCCGAGGCCGAAACTTTTCTCGCGGAAGGCTTTTTCCCGCTCTGCGACAAAAACGCCGCGCCCTCGGAACAGGCCCGGGCCGGAATGCGGGAACTGGGGCTCCCCTACGCCTCGGACCCTGCTGTGACCCGGCATCTCGCCCATTTCCTCCACCGCGCGGACCGCTCCCGGACGCCCGGAGCGGTTCTTTTTAACGGCGGAGTCATGAAGGCCGCGCCGCTCAGGGACCGCGTGACACGCCTTCTCGACTCCTGGGCCGGCGGGGACGCCCCCGCCCAGGCACTCGCGGGCGGCGACTGCGACCTTGCCGTTGCCCGGGGCGCCGCCTACTACGGATTCGCCCGCAGGGGACGCGGCGTGCGCATCCGGGGCGGCCTCAACAAATCGTATTATATCGGCGTCGAGGCATCCCTTCCCGCTGTTCCCGGCCTTCCTGTCCCCATGGTCGCCGTGTGCCTCGCGCCCTTCGGCATGGAGGAGGGAACCGAAACCGACCTGCCCGGCCGGGAGTTCGGCCTTGTGGTGGGAGAACAGACGCGCTTTGACCTCCTCGCCTCCTCCTCCCGCACCGGAGACGCTCCGGGAAGCGTGATCGAGGACTGGGAGGACGACATTGCCCCTGCCGCCGCCATCGAGACCCTGCTTCCCGCGGAGCCGGGCCAGGAAGGCTCGGTGGTGCCTGTCCGGCTCCATGCCAAGGCGACCCTTGTGGGCACCCTGGAAATCTCCTGTGTGACCCGCGACGGGGAACAAAGCCACAAACTCGAATTCAACGTAAGGGAGAAAACAGCACGTGGACCCGCGTGACAAGAGATACATCGCCGGAATTGACCTCGGCACCACCAACTCGGCGCTCTTTTACGTGGACCGGGAAAAAGACCCCTCTGTCAAGGGCATCCGCCATTTTAAAATCCCCCAGACCACGGCGCCCGGGGAAACCGCCCGCTTAGGGGTTCTGCCCTCGTTTCTCTACCTGCCCGGGGAATTCGACCTTCGGCCCGGCAGTCTTGTGCTGCCCTGGGACAAAGAACCGCCGCACGCTGTGGGCGCCTTTGCCCGGGACCAGGGCGCCCGTGTCCCCGGACGCCTCGTGTCCTCGGCCAAAAGCTGGCTCTGCCACGCGCGGGTGGACCGCACGGCTAAAATCCTTCCCTGGCACGCGGACAACGACGTGCGCAAGGTCAGCCCTGTCCAGGCCACCGAGGCCTACCTGGGCCACCTGCGCGCGGCCTGGAACACGGCCATGGGCGGCGATGAGGAAAACCGGCTGGAAAACCAGTTTGTCATCATCACGGTTCCCGCCTCCTTTGACGAGGTGGCCCGCGACTTCACCGTCGAGGCCGCGCGCCTGGCGGGCCTTCCCCATGTGACCCTCCTCGAGGAGCCGCTGGCCGCCTTTTATTCCTGGCTTGTCTTCCACGAAAAAGACTGGGCGGAGCACGTCGCGCCTGAAGAACTCATCTGCGTGGCGGACGTGGGAGGCGGCACCAGCGACTTCACCCTCATCACCCTTAAAGAAAAGGACGGCGGACCCAGGTTCGAGCGCATCGCCGTGGGCGACCATCTCATATTAGGCGGCGACAACATGGACCTTGCCCTGGCAAGGCTTGCCGAGGCCGCCATGCGCAAGGGCAAAACCGGGGCCTCCCTCAGCGCCAACCGCTGGCAGTCCCTGTGCCATCAGTGCCGGAGCGCCAAAGAGCTGCTTTTATCCGGAGAACTGGAAAAAAAAACCATCACCCTCATGGGCGAGGGCCGAAAACTCATCGCCGACACCCTTTCCGCGTCCCTGGACCGGGAGACGGTCGAGAAGGCGATACTTGAAGGATTTTTTCCCTTGGTGGAAGGCGGGACAGAAGCCCCGTCCCGGAAAAGAACGGGGCTTACGGAGTTTGGCCTGCCCTACGAGCAGGACCCTGCAGTTACCCGTCATCTGGGCGCGTTTTTAGAACGCCACGCCGAAGACGTGCGGGCCCTTTTGGGCAAAGAGCGCCCCGAGCCGGAGCTGTTGCTCTTTAACGGCGGCGCTCTCAAGCCGGACACGCTGAAGGCGCGGATTGGCGAGGCCGTGGCCCGCTGGTTTGGCTCGGACGCGCCTCCCAGGGTGCTGGAAAGCGCTGACCTGGACCTCGCGGTGGCCCGGGGCGCGGCCTATTACGGTCTTGTCAAGGCGGGCCTGGGCGTTCGCGTGGGAAGCGGCTCCGCCCGGGGCTACTACCTCCAGGTGGGCACCGGGGACGCGGACGGCCAGGACAAGGCCATCTGTCTGGTTGAAAGAGGCATGGAGGAGGGCACGCGCCTGGACCTCGGCGGCAGACGCTTCGAGGTGCGCGCCAACCAGCCTGTACGGTTTCAGATGTATTCCTCCAGCTACCGCTCCGGAGACACGGTGGGCGGCATTGTTTCCGTGGACGAGACCCTTACCCGCATGCCCCCGGTGCATACCGTCATCCAGTTTGGCAAAAAGGCCGGGGAAACCAGCCTTCCGGTAACGGTGGAGGGAGCTTACACCGAGGTGGGCACGCTGGACCTCTGGTGCCGGTCTCTGGGCACAGACCACAAATGGCGCCTCGCCTTTCAGCTCAGGGATTCCGGCGGCGGACCCGAAATCGCGGACGCCAAGGTCATCGAGGAGTCCCTGGTGGTCCGCGCCCGGGCCATGGCAAAGGAGAGCTTTGAGGGGAAGCCCGGCGCTGTTCCCCTGGAACGGCTGATGCCCGCGCTAACGGACACGGTGGAGCTGGCCCGTGAAAAGTGGCCCCTTGCCTTTTTACGGACACTGGCCGACGATCTTTTAAAACTGGAGGATATCCGCAAAAAAAGCGCGGAGCACGAGGCCCGCTGGCTCAACATGCTGGGGTTTGCCCTGCGGCCCGGGTTTGGCGACGCCCTGGATCCGCACCGGATGAAAACCCTGTGGCCCTTGTTTAAAAAAGGACCGGTCTTTGACAAAAACCCACAGGTCCGCCAGGAATGGTGGGTCTTGTGGCGCAGAATCGCGGGAGGGCTGACCGCGGGCCGGCAGAGACAGGCGTTCCAGGACCTTTCCGGACTTGTGCGTCCCAAAAAAGGCGCGCCCAAAGACAAAACCCCGGCCCAGGAGGTATTGGAAATCTGGATGTTTTTGGCCAACCTGGAACGCCTCTCGGCCAAGGATAAAACCGGGCTTGGACAGATTCTCCTGGCCGGGTTCCATCCCAAAAAGGTGAAATCCCAGGAGTGGTGGGCGTTTTCGCGCATCGGCGCCCGGGAGCCTCTGTACGGTCCCCAGGACCGGGCGGTGCCTGGGGAGGAGGCGGAAAAGTGGGTTGCTCAAATTCTTGAGACCGCTTGGAGCAATCCCAGGCTTGCGGCGGCGGCTCTTGCGCGCATTGGCAAGAGAACAGGGGACCGGCAGCGGGACCTGAGTCCCGAGACTCTGGAAAAAGCTCTGGTGTGGCTTGAAGAACGGGATTTGGCCAAGGCGCACGGCAGGATGCTTAAGGAGGTGGTGGAGTCAGACCGGGAGGAGAAAGCGGCGGCCTTTGGGGAATCGCTTCCCGAAGGAATCGTGCTCCATGCGGAGGAGGGGGAGGACTAAGGGCGGCACAGGATTCCTGGTGGACCTGTTGGTGAAAACGGAGACACTTCCATGCTCACACGGCTCAAGGTCAACGGGTTTAAAAATCTCGTGGACACCGAGGTTTTCCTTGGCCCCTTCACGTGCGTCGCAGGAGCCAATGGCACAGGAAAATCCAACCTCTTTGACGCAATACGGTTTTTAAGCGCCCTCGCGGACCTGCCCCTTTTGGAAGCCGCATGCTCTGTCAGGGATGAGGCCGGAGGAAAATCACAAGACCCCCGAGGCATTTTTTGGAGGCATGGAGACGCTTACGGGGAATTGATGGAATTCGAGGCGGACATGATCATCCCCTCCTCGGGGAAAGACGAATTGAATCAGGATGCCAAGGCCGCCATTACATTTGTCAGGTTCCCCGGCGAAAGCCGGGGGCCAGGCTTTTTTAGAGACCCCCGGTCCGGCTTTCGACGGGACGATGGCAGGCCGCTGGCATAAAAGAATGGAACCCATTGGAAAGCTGGTCTGACAAACGCCCCAGCCAGGCCAGGCGGCGCGCGTCAGGCACAGCCCGCGTTCTGTTTTCCCATGGCGGTCTGGGGCTTTTCCGGCCTGCCGCCCGGGCGGGGGGACGCGCCGCGCCGCCATTTTTTTCTTGACAGGATTGTTGTGCAACAGTATGGTTGCACAACAAAACGGTTGTACAACAAAACCGTCACACAAAGGTGTTCGATGAGCGCGGACCAGAAACCCGACGACCCTGTTCTGGACTTCCTGGCCGAGGCCCTCCCCGGGGAACCGGAACCCGCCAAGGCTTTCCAGAAAACCGTAAAGAAGAAAACCGAAGACCACCGCGAACTTCTGCAGGGTGTCGAAAGCTGGCTTGATAAGCTTACAACAAGATTCACGAGCATGCAGAGGAATGCAGAAGGAAGCACAAGGTACGTATGTTCTTTGGATACATCGAATAAAGAAAAATTCTGGTATACTATTGCTGATAAATGTTATAGAGATAAGAACGATGATAACAAAAATCAAAATGAAAAAAGTACGATTGATAATTTCTATAGAACAATGACCGATTTAGTTCGGTTAAGAGTTGTTTGTAGCTTTATGTCCGATGTCGATTTGTTCAAAGAATATATGGAAAAGATTTTTGAAAATGAAAAAAATAACCATGAATTCAAAATGAAGTTTTTAAAAAATACAATCAATCAACATATAAAAGACAGAAAATCTGGTCACCGCTCAATAAAATATCGATTTAGTAGCACTCCTTACACTGAAGAACCTGACGCAGAGATATATCTTGAACTACAGATTATGACATCGTTCCAGGTGGCATGGGACCAAAAAGACCACTTTCTGGTTTATGAATCCGCCCGAAAACACCAAGACCAAACGGCAACCCCCTTTCCAAACTATGAAGACGAGCTCGCCTTCAGCATGGGAGGAACCCTGCTTGTCTTGGACACGCTCTTTGACGAGATAAAACGGAAACGGGAAAAGGAATGACATGAAAATCCGCAATCCAGGCACACCCAGAGGGCGCCTCTTTGTCTTCCAACACCCGGAAACCGCAGGCAAGAGCTTCGGGCTTTTCTTTTCCGGGCAGGATATCCAGCGGCTCCACATGCTCAAAGCCGCCCGGGAAGGCTTTGAAGCAGTTCTGCCCGAGGCTCTGCCCGGCTGGACGATGGACTCCTGCTCCATCAGCGACCTCGATAACGTTCAATACGAAGTGGAGGGCCTGGACCCCGACCGCGTCGTCCGCTTTTGCCTGGAAGACTTTGTTGACACCTCCGCCGTCTTTTACAGGCGGCGCGCCGAAGCCGCCCTCAAGCGTTTGGCCGCCTCTGCGGACCTGGCACTCCCGGACCTGCGGGCGGGCAGCGTGGCCACGGGGGCGGATTTCTTCAACAGGGAAAAAGAACTTGCCGCGTTGTGGGAAAACGCGGAAAAAGGAAAGGACTCCATCCTCAGGGCGCCCCGCCGTTACGGCAAAACCAGTCTCGCCCGCCGTCTGTGCGCGGACCCGCGTCCAGGCTGGAGCGCCTGCTATGTGGACCTGGAGGGCGGGCAAAGCCCGGAGGACTTTGTGTTTTCCATTTTCCGGGAATTGTTTGACACTGCGGAATGCATGGCCTGCGCCCCCCCGGGCTGCGCTCCGGAAGACTTGAAAGGCTTGACCGCCGACGAAAAGGCGGATTTTCGGGACAAGAAACAGGTGGCCATTGAAGAGGACTGGAAAAAGGAAGGCGACGCGCTGTTCGCCTTGCTCAACCTCGAAAAATCAAAACTTCTCATAATTTTAGATGAATTTTCATTTCTTGCTGACAACATTTATGAGAAAGACAAAAACGAATTACATTCGCTATTGGAATGGTTTGAAACAATTCAACAAAACAAGAAAAAGGAGCTTGCTTTTATCATCTCAGGGTCCGAACATCTTCCAACCTATCTGGAGAGCATTGGCCTTGGCAAACGCTTTTCAAACCTTGCGCCCGTCCACCTCGGCACGTTTGACGAGGAAACAGCAAAGGACTATATTTTTCTTTCCATGGCGCGCCAAAACATTCAACTTTCACCCGATGAATGCGGTGATATTCTAAGCATCATCGGGAAACCCATCCCCTACTTCCTGCAGCTCTTCCTGGACGCCCTGGCCAAAAAATGCCTTGATAAAAAGAAACTTGACCACGGCGATATAGAGCACGAGTACCGTTGCGGACTTTTGGGCGTGGATGGAAAACGCCACTTTGAATCCATTTTCCGTCAACTGGATCATTACGGGCGAAAGGATAAGAGTTTTACGGGAGCTGCGGAGGACGTTCTTTCCGCCCTCGCCCATGGCCCTGTCCGCCGGGAAACCCTGCAAGAGAAATGGCGCAAACTAACCGGGGACGCCAACTCATTCCAGTGGATGTTCGATCTCATGCGCGATGATTTTTATCTGGCCGAGGAAAACGGCAAAATCCGGTTTGACAGCACGCTGCTTAAGGACTGGTGGAGGCTGCGCGCGCGCCGTCCGTTTGAAAAACAGGGGCGGCCATGAGCATCCTTCCCTACACCCCCGGAAACATGGGCTACGCGGAACTGCGGACCTGTTTTGTCGCCCGCCAGCCCCTGCTGGACGAGCTGCTTGGCACCCTTGCCGCCCAGGCCCGGGCGGAAACCCTGCAGCACTGGATGCTCCTCGGGGAGCGGGGCATGGGAAAAACCCATCTGCTGCGCCTGTACCGCCATGAGATCGCCCGGAACAGCGGGCTTGTCAGCGGCTGGCTGCCCGTGCTCATGAACGAGGAGGAGCCGGAGGTCTTCAATCTCGCGACCTTTTTCATCCGCGTTCTCATCAAGACTGCGGAAGCCCTGGTGGAGGAGGGCGAAAGCTTCGGCGCGGCCAGAATCACGGCCTTTGTGGAAAGCCTGCGGGACCAGGTCCTGACCCCTGCGCGGATTGCGGACCGGGCGGCAGCCTTTCTCAGGGATTTTTCAAAGGAAATTTCCCGGCGCCTTGTGGTTCTTTTGGAAAACGCGGACGACCTTTTCACCAAGTGCCTGCCCAAAGCCGCGGACCAGCAAAAGCTGCGGAAAATTCTTTCCGCTGAAAGTTTCCTTTTGCTCATTGCCGCCTCCCCCACCTTTTTTTCAGGCATCAGCGAGGAAAAGGGCGTCTTTTACGACTTTTTCCGCCTGCGCCGTCTGGAGCCGCTCACATTTTTCCAGGCGCGGGACCTGCTTCTCCTCTGGGCCAGGGAAGAGCAGGACACGGCCCGGGAACAGGCTTTTCACGGTGCCGACTCCCGCCTCAAGGTCTTGTTTCATCTCACCGGCGGAATCCCCCGGCTGCTCTATTTTTTGTACAGGGCCGTGACCGGCGAAAACAGCCTGGAAAACGCGGTGCAAACCTTTGAGACCCTGCTGGAAGAGGATCTGACCGCCTATTACCAGGCCAGGCTGAGGGATATTCCCAACAGCGTCCAGCCCATTGTGCTTGCCCTGGCCAAAAGCCCGCGCAACCTGACCTCCAAGGAAATCGCGCGGGAGACCTTTTTGCCGGAGCGAAGCCTGGGCGCGCAGATAGGAAGGCTGGAGGAGGCGGGGGTTGTCCGGGCGGTTTCCGGCAAAAAGGGCAAAAACACGGTGTACGGCATCACCGATTATCTTTTCAGGGTGTGGTGCCAGTGGCGGTTTGGCAAACAGACCCAGGTCATTGCCGGGCTGGTGGAGTTTCTCGCCGTGTGGTTTCGTAAGGACGAGCTGGAAACTTTGTGTGTTAACCAGGGACTTGCCGGGGAGTATTACAGAGCGGCGCTTAGGTTTAAAAAGGACAAAGGGTTTCGTCCCCTCCTGGATGCGGTGCTTCAGGATGAGGCCGAATCTTTCAAGGAACTGTGCAGTAAAGGAGACTACGCGGCTGCGGCCAGTCTGTTCAAGAAGATGGAATGCTATGCCGACAACCGGGAAACTGTTAGGAGGAAGTTTTTAGGCCCTTTACAGAAAAAAGGTGATCTGGCCGGGCTAGAGGCATTTTTTAGGCACATGGTGGAGTTAGACCCGGAAGACCAGGACTCCCGGCGGTGGTTCGGGTTGGTCTGTCTAGGTATAGGAAACAGCAAAGGGGATGAGGATGCCTTTCGCAAAGTGGTGGACTTGGCGCCAGAGGATGCAAATTCCTGGTTTTTGCTTGGGACTATCTGCAGGATCCAAAAAGATTATGCTGGGGCGGAGGATGCCTTTCAAAAGGCGGCGGACTTGGTGCCTGATGATTCCAATTCCTGGAAAAGGCTTGGGGATGCCCGCATGAACCAGGAGAACTATGCCGGAGCCGAGATAGCCTTTCAAAAGGCGGTGGACTTGGTCCCTGATGACTCCAATTCCTGGAAAAGGCTTGGGGATGCCCGCATGAACCAGGAGAACTATGCCGGGGCCGAGATAGCCTTTCAAAAGGCGGTGGACTTGGTCCCTGATGATGCGTATTCTTGGAATTTGCTTGGGACGGCCTACATAGGACAAAATAACTATGCCAGAGCTGAGGATGCCTTTCAACAAGCGGTGGAGTTGGCGCCTGATGAGGCCGATTCTTGGTTTTGGCTTGGATTTGCCCGCCTGGATTTAGAAAACTACTCCGGGGCTGAGGAAGCCTTACAAAATGCGGTGGAGTTGGCACCTGATGACGCGGATTCGTGGTTTTGGCTTGGGTTTGCCCGCCTGGATTTAGAAAATCACACCGGGGCTGAGGAAGCCTTACAAAAGGCGGTGGAGTTGGTGCCTGATAACGCGGACTCCTGGTACTGGCTTGGGTTTGCCCGCCAGGACCAGGAGAACCACGCGGGAGCTGAGCAAGCCTTTCAAAGGACAGCGGAGTTGAATCCAGAAAATGCGGATTCCTGGGAAGGACTTGGGCAGGTCCGCCTGGAGCAGGAAAACTACAACGGATCGGTGGCCGCCTATCAAAAAGCTGTGGAGATTGCCCCGGACAACTCCGGATACCGGGACGCTTTGGGCTGGGCGCTCTTTCGGGCCGGGAGGGTGGAGGACGCCCTCCGGGAGCTTGCCGTGTGCCTTGAAAAAGACCCGGAGTTTGCAGAGGCATATCTGGACGTGACCATTGTTTTCATGCTCGCCGGACGCCCGGAAAACCTTCCCCAGACCCTGGAACAGGCGGTTTCAAGCCCTTCCGCCGCAAAAGACCTTCAGGCGCTTCTTTCCCTTCTCGCCTCCCTGGTGTTGTCCCGCGCGGGCGAAACCCGCGCCTCCGAAACCCGCCTCTCCCAGGCCCTTGCCCTTCTCGGGGATCTTCCCCAGGACGCGCGCCGCAAGGTTTTGGACGACTTGACGCGCTGCCTGACCATGACTCTGGGCACGGAAACCCTGGACACGGTGGAGGCGTTTCTCGCCCGGTTCCAAAACTCCACGGAAGACCCGGCCCTTTTCTCCATCGTCCGCCCTCTGGGCCACGTGCTGGAATACGCCCGCGCCTGCGCCACGGAGGCGGCAGGGCCTGCCTCCAGAAAAGCGCAAACCGCCCTGGACCGCGTTCCCGGAGAGCTTCGGGAGCCGGTTTTAAAACTCTGCGAAACCGTCCGGGAAAATCTGGAATGGCAGCGGCGGGTTTTGAAAAAATCCTGGTAGCGCCGGGGGGGCGGCTCCCTCATTAGGGGTTTGGCGCCCGCCATCAAGCGCCCCGCCACAAAAAACAGGGCGGATGCCCGAAGGCGCCCGTCCCTTGTATCAACTGCCCGGACGCGATAAACCTGTCCCCGTTCTCCCCCCTAGCTCCGCAACTCCGCGATCCCCGCGTAAAAATCCAATGCCTGGGGATTTGCCAGCGCGTCCCTGTTGTCCACGCTCTTCCCCTCAATCATCTTCTTCACCGCAAGCTCCACCTTCTTCATGTTGAGCGTGTACGGAATGTCCGGCGCCGCGATGATTTTCGCGGGCACGTGCCGGGGAGAGGCGTTGTCCCGTATGGCCGCGGAAAGCCTCTTTTTAAGCTCCGTCGTAAGCTCTTTGCCCTCCGCCATTTTCACGAACAGCACGACCCGGACATCGTTTTGCCAGTCCTGGCCCACCACCACCGAGTCCGCCACCTCTTCAAACCCTTCCACCACCCGGTAAATCTCCGCGGTGCCGATGCGCACTCCGCCAGGATTGAGTGTCGTATCCGAGCGCCCGTAAATCACCACCCCGCCGTGCCCGTTGATTTCAATGAAATCCCCGTGCCGCCAGATCCCGGGGTACACGTCAAAATAGGCCGCGTGGTACTTTTTCCCCTGGGGGTCGTCCCAAAAATAAATGGGCATGGAGGGAAACGCCCGGGTGCAGACAAGCTCCCCTTTTGTCCCGGTGACAGGCTTCCCGGTCCCGTCAAAGGCCTCCACCGCCATGGCAAGCCCTCTGCCCTGGAGTTCCCCGGCATAGACCGGATCCATGGGGTTGCCCAGGGCAAAGCACCCGTTCAGGTCTGTGCCGCCGGAAATCGAGGCAAGCTGAAGATCCTTTTTGATATGGGCATACACCCACTCGAAACCTTCCACGGAAAGGGGCGAGCCTGTGGAGAGCACGGTCCGCAGGCGGGAAAGGTCATGGTCGCGTCCCGGCTTCGCGCCCGTGGCCATGAGCGCCGCGATGTAGCCGGCGCTGGCGCCGAACACGGTGATGCCCAGGTCCGCGGCCATTTTCCACAACACGTCCGGCTCCGGATGAAAGGGCTGGCCGTCGTACAAGACCACAGTGGCTCCTGTTGCCAGGGCGCTGGTGAGCCAGTTCCACATCATCCAGCCGCAGGTGGTGAAATAAAAAACGGTGTCGTCCCGGGCGAGGTCCGCGTGGAGGAGATGCTCCTTGAGATGGTGCAGCAGAATGCCGCCCGCGGACTGCACCATGCACTTGGGAAGCCCTGTGGTGCCCGAGGAGTACATGACATAGAGCGGATGGTCGAAAGGAAGCTGGGCAAAGGAGATTTCGGACGCCTCCGGGGCGGGGAAATCCTCGAAATGGACGGCATTGGGCACGGTCGAGATGTCCGGGCGCTTCCGGGTGTAGGAGACAACCACCACGCGCTCGACGCTCTGGATTTGCGAGACGATTCCCGCGACCTTTTCCAGGCTGTCGTGGGATTTTCCCTTGAAGCGGTATCCGTCGGCGCAGAAGATGACCTTGGGCCGGATTTGGCCGAACCGGTCGAGGACGCCCTTGACGCCGAAGTCCGGGGAGCACGAGGACCAGAGCGCCCCCAGGCTGGCCGAGGCGAGCATGGCGGCGATGGTGTGGGGCATGTTGGGCATGAAGCCTGCCACGCGGTCTCCCGGCTGGACGCCCAGTGCCTTTAGGCTTTGGGCAAGGCGGGAAACAAGGGCGTACAGTTCCTTGTAGGTCAGGGAGACAGGCTCCTGCCCTTCGCCCTTGAAAATGAGCGCGGTTTTGTCGTCCCGGTGCCGGAGAAGGTTTTGGGCGAAATTGAGGCGCGCGCCTTCGAACCATTTGGCTCCAGGCATTTTACACGGGTCATCCACCGCGCGGATATACGGGGTTTCATGGATAATCCCGGCCGTTTCCCACATAAGTTCCCAAAACGCGGGAATGTTTGCCACAGACCACGCGTACAGGTCCTGATAGCCGGCAAGCCCCGTACCGTGCTTTGCGTTCACCCGCAGCATGAAGCGGCGCATGTTCGAGCGCTTCACCCGCTCCCCGTCCGGTTTCCATAACATCGCGCCTTGTTCGGCCATGCCGCGCCTCCGTGAATGTCTGGTATGCGTGTCCCCGGGAAGGTGTTGGTTTTTCCGGCCCGGGGCGCGCGTGCTTCGCGCGTTTTCCATGGCGGCGTGCCATGGTCTTGAATTAAACGCAAGAGAAATATTGAGAGGGCAGGCGGGATCGAACAATCAGGGATCAAGGGCGCGCGCGAGGCGCTCCCAGGTGATTTGTTTCGCGCGGGTAATTTTACCCCGCACCGAGACTCCCGCCGCATGCACGGTTTCCCGGTTTCCGGACACAAGGTGGTGCCATTCCGGGAGGGGCTTGCCCTCATAAAGCAGCCGGTACGCGCAGGATTCCGGAAGCCAGGCGAACACCTCGGGGGTGTCGCAGGAAAAGGCCACACAGCAGGCTGTCCAGGCGCTTCGTTCCGCGTACACGGCGCAGGAGCATGACCAGGGATCCAGATACCTGCAGGCCACGCTTGTGGTGTGGATGGTTCCTGTGGCTCCGTTTTTCAGTTTGACAAGGCAGCACCGGCCGCATCCGCAGCACAGGGATTCCCACTCCTCGCGGGTCATCGCGGCAAGGGGGGTTGTCTCGAAAAAACGCGAAAAGGCGGGGGCGGCCGTTTGGCGCGGCTTCGTCTGCCCATTGGCGGGAGTTTCTTCTGGAGGTGTGCCGGACATGGTCAATGAATGGGGATGATGTTCATAACAAGGTTGTAGCTGCCCTTTTTAGGACCGGTGGCGATGGGGTTTTTCTGAAGGACTGTCCCGTGCCCGGAGAAGATGACGAAGTCCGAGAAGCACTGGAGGTCTGTGAGTTTGTCTCCCACCTTGATGCATTCGACAACCTCTTTCTCGTGTCCGGGAATGGTGACAGCGACCCGGTTGCCATGCTGGGTTCCCACCTCGACCTGGATGACCCGTCCTTTTAGCGGTCCGTTTTCCACGCGGATTTCCACGGAGCAGATATCAATCAGCTCCTCCGGGGGCTGGGGCGGGCCGGGAGGCCATCTTTGGGCCGCAGTGGCCCCAGATGTGGTTGTGGCAGGGCCGCTGGGCGCCGTGGACCGCGTTTCAGGGGGAGGCGGCGGCGGTGGAGGGGGTGGAGGAGGCGGAGGAGGCGGAGGAGGCGCGACGGTTTTCACTGCCTGCTCCTCATGCAGGGACTCCGGCTCCAGAGCGTCCAAAATGGATTTGTCAATTCCCCGTTTATCGAGCACCTCCTCAAGAAACTTGCGGAGGCCCAGCATTTGTCCCTTGCTAAAAAGACCGCTCGACATCCATTGGCCATACTGGTCAATGGCAAAGTCCATGCTGGAGATGGCGATGTGGCACTTGAGGATGCTCCGGGCGCAGGGCATGCGGAATTCCGGCTTGTCCAGGAGCTTTTGGAATTCATCCAGGGCTTTTTGGTACTGGCCGAATTTGGCAAGGGCGATGGCCCCTTCATAGACGGCTTTGTCAGGGTCTTTGTTCTGGCTTACGAATTGTTTTTTAATAAGGGCTTCGATTTGTTGGGGCATGACCTCGGGGAGGGCGTCCTCGTCCTCCTCCAGGGTGAGCCCGTCAATTTTTTTCTGGACCGCGTCGAGAAGCCCCTCTCTGTTTTTGATTCCGGGATTTTGCCCGATGATTTCCAGGATTCGGGAATAATTCTCCCGGGCTTCGGCGAGAAGCCCCTGTTGGCGGTAGATCTCCGCCTCGTTGAAGAGTTTTTTTACAAGGTCCTTTGTTTCCATAAACGTCCTCGCCAGCGTTGGCCATCCGCCGCGGGAACAGACCAAAACACCGGCATGCGCCGGGGCGCGGCTGACCCTTCCAGGCCAGCCCCTGGTCCGCCTCCATTGTTCGTTTGATTGGTTATGCCTGTCAAACCACTTGGTTGTCAAGTGGGTAATAGGCCACAATCATTTGAAAATCTAAAGAGGTAATTGGAAAAGTTCCGGACGGGGCGTTTTTGCGTCTGGAGACGCGCCCCAATTTGTCATTCCCGCGAAGGCGGGAATCCATAAGGGATTGAAAAGACAGGATTCCCGGCTTTGCGGGAATGACCCGCAGAAACATGTTCCGCAAATGGCGGGAACGGTGTTCCTATTATGCAATTACCTCTGAGGTAATTGCAAAACTCTTAGAAACGACAAATTTGATGTAGGCCGGGTGGTTCCGCCCGAAGGGCAGGTTCACCCAACAGATATGAATCATTTAGAAATGTTGGGTGAACCCGGG
>JAGVGH010000309.1 GCA_020057225.1 Desulfobacterales bacterium
TCGAAAAAGGCTTCCATAAAAAACAAAAGAGCCCTGGCGGCCATGGATCATAAATTCATGGAACAACTTCTCGGAATTTTTTAGATGCGTTTGCCCTGACCTGTTTTGCATCAGGCCTTTTTCCGCCGCCCGCCTTCCCCCTCTCTCACATAGACACAGGCCCGGAAAATTTCTTGCAGGCAGAATATGTTCCGCAAAAAAATGCCTGACCGGCAGGCGCGCGCTTTGCGGCCTCCCGAAACACCACGCCCTCAAAAAATCTTGACGCGCGCCGCCAGGGAGCCTACCTTGCCGCACAGGAGGACATGGAATGCTGGTTTTGGGTATCGAATCCTCGTGCGACGAGACCGCGGCCGCGGTTGTGGAGGATGGAACACGGGTGTTGTCCTCGGAGGTGGCCTCGCAGGCCGCCGTACACAGGCCCTATGGCGGGGTGGTGCCGGAACTGGCGTGCAGGAACCATGTCCGGGCCATTGTGCCTGTGGTCCGCGCCGCGCTCGAAAACGCGGGACTCGGGGACCGCGCGCCGGACGCCGTGGCCGCAACCCAGGGACCGGGACTTGTGGGGGCGCTTCTGGTGGGATTTTCCTTTGCCAAAAGCTACGCCCATGCCAAGGGAATTCCCTGGGCAGGTGTGAACCATCTCATGGGGCACATCCACGCGGTGTTTCTTGCGCCGGATCCGCCGGAGTTTCCCTTTACCGCCCTGGTCGCCTCGGGCGGCCACACCGCCGTGTACACCGTTGTCTCCCATCTGGAGACGCGCTGCCTGGGGCAGACCCTGGACGACGCCGCGGGCGAGGCCTACGACAAGGTGGCCAAGGTTTTGGGGCTGGGATATCCGGGCGGACAGGTGATTGACACGCTGGCCCGACAGGGAGACCCCGGGAAAATTCCGTTTCCGAGAATCTGGCTTGACCGGGACGCTTACGACTTTTCCTTTTCCGGCATCAAGACAGCGGTGGCCCGGCATGTGGCGCGGAACCCGGACACCTTCCGGGAAGAGACAGCCGACATCGCGGCGGGGTTTCAGGCGGCGGTTGTCGAGGTTTTGGCGGAAAAGACGGTCCGCGCGGCCCGGGAGACCGGCACAGGCCGCATTGTCCTTGTGGGCGGGGTGGCGGCCAACAGCGGGCTGAGGGCCGCGGTGGCCGCGCGGGGCGAAAGGATGGGCATACGGGTGTGGGCGCCGCCTGTGGCGCTGTGCGGGGACAACGCGGCAATGATCGCCGCGGCGGGTTACCACCGTCTGGCCGCCGGGGAGCGGGACGGCCTGGCGCTGGACGTGTTTTCCAAAATTCCGGACAAAGGTGTCGCGGGGCTGGGGGGGAGGATGTAATACCAAAATGCGGTCCAATCCGTAACACCTGCTGAAAGCTCCCGCTCAATCTCCCTCTCCCTGCGGGAGAGGCCGGGGTGAGGGCGTTACTTGTCTGATTGCACCTTGGTATAAGAAGCGTTCCCGGCACAGGATAAAACGATAGGGCGGCAGCGGGGACATTCTGATTTTTCCGCCCGCAATCCCTTTTCTCCTGCCATTTCACACGCCATGGATGCAACAAAAACAAGGGACTGTCATTCCCCCCGGACCACGCGCATTTTCCTCCGCTCCTCCCGGGCGTGCCGGTCTTCGCGCAGTTCCCGGAACCGGGCCGCGGCCATTCCGCCCGGCATGAGCGCCGCGCCGGTGAGCGCCCGCGTCCCCATGGTTTCCCCCAAAACCGCCCAGCCCGACACGGCGCCGATGAGGGTTTCAATCTGGAGGATGATGGCGGCGTGGGCAGGCGGGGAGTCCTTTTGGGCGATGACCTGGAGGGTGAACCCCACAGCCACGGACATGACTCCGCCGTAAAAGATGGGGGCCGCGGCGCTCCAAATGGCGCCGAGGGAAGGGGACTCGAACAGCAGGGCAAGAACAAGGCTCAACAGAGAACAGACAAGCGCCTGGCCGCAGGCGGGCACATAGGTGTTCATCCTGGGGGCGATATAGCCCAAAAACATGACCTGGAGCGCCCAGACAAAGGCGCACACAAGCACCCATCCGTCGCCCGGGGCAAGGGTGAAGTCTTCCCGGACGCTCAAGAGGTACATGCCGCAGGCGCCGAAAACAGCGCCTGTCCAGACTCCGGCTCCCGGGTTGTTGCGGCGGAGAAGGCCCAGAACGGGAATGATGATGACATACAGGCCGGTTATGAAGGCGGCCTTGCCCGCGGTGGTATAGACGATGCCCTTTTGCCGGAGGTTGATGCCCCCGCACATGAGAACCCCGGCGAGGAGGGTGCCCCAGAGGGGAACCCATTTTCCCGTGAGTTCCGGGACAGGACGGGTGCCGCGTTTCATTCCGATCCATGCCAGGGGCGAGAGGGCGAGGGCGCCGAGGGCGAAGCGGACGCCGGAGTAGGTAAGGGGGCCGACGTGGTCCATGCCCACGCGCTGCGCCACGAAGGTGGTGCCCCAGACCAGGGCCGCCAGAAAGAGGAGGAGGTTTGCCTTGAGGATGCGTGTGTTCATTTTCGCGCGGGCGCCCGCTTTTTTTTCCGTGTGTTCCTGTTCCGCTCCGGGCGCCGTGCCCGGGAAGGCTGGCGTGGCATAGCAGAAAGCCTTACGGAAGGAAAGGAAAGATTGGGCGCGGCCCGGTGGGGGCGGCGGGAGGCATCAAGAATCGGATGTGCCTGCCTGATGCATCCGTTCCAGAGGCGGTGGCAAAATTTTCACTACGCCTCCCGGGGCGGCGGGCCGAACAAGGCCGCCTCCAAGGCAGCGCGGTCCAGTTTGTAAATCAGGATGGAATATCCGGCCGACGCGAAGGGTTCCCCTTGTCGCAGCCAGGCGCAGAGCCGGGCAAAGCGGGCCTTGTTGTACATGTCCACAAAGCCCGCGAGGTTCTCTTTTCCGCCGCCGGCCAGATAGACCTGTTCCAGGTCGCCGGGGGTCTCCTTGCTCAACGCGTAGACGCGTTCAAATTTTTTCATGAATTTCGAAAGCGTCTGGTATTGCTCTTCGTAACCAGGGGTCCATTTTCCAAAGAAGGGGGAATAAATCTGGTGCAGCATAGTCGCGCTGACACAGTAAGTTCCGGGCAAAAGGGAGGCCGGGGGTACTGGGTCTTTGACATCAGCGTCGGGCCATGGCAGGAACCCGACAAGTTTTTCCGCCTGGATTCCGTGACAGGAAGGTTCCGCGTTGCCGAAATACGAGAGATAGACCGGGGCGCCATCCTGGTGTTCCGCTAGCCACCTGGAGAGGGCAGGCAGGTCCTGCCCCCAGTCGAGGGAACTGTCCACCAGCCGGCGGTATCCCTGGGAGGGGCCGCCCGCCGCGGCGTTGAAAAAGGCTAAATAATGCGGCCAGCACAAAAGAGACTCTGCTGCCAGCAATGCGACCGCTATCCATCCCGCCGCTTTGTGGAAGCCTTTGTAACGGATATAGGGCGAGCCAAGAAGGCCAATGAAGATGAGCAGGAAGGGATACAAGGGGAGGATATGCCGGTGGCCGATATTGATTTTGGTGAGGAGCGAGGCGGCAGTGTAAACGGTAAAGAACATGGCTCCGGGCGCCATTGCCCGCCATGGGATTGTTCTCCATGAACAGGCCGCGGCCTCTGCCGCCAAAAACAGCAAGAGAAGAACCCCCAAAGATGTTTTGACCAGAAAGGAATAAGGGAAATAGGCCCAGTGCCCGTTGGTGTATTCTCCGTTCATGAAACTGGGCCTACCGGCCCCGCTCATAATCACCACCCGGTAGATGCCCGAGAGAAAAGCATGGGGCAACAGGTGCTTTTGGTGCGCGGCGCGAAGCGCGGCAATGGCTAATCCGGACAGGCCGCGCTCTGGCAAGCGGGCGGAAGGCGGGCTGTTGTCTGTGAGCTCCGGAGCTTCAAGAGTTCCGTGTTCCATGGCGGGGCTCCGGGGATCGAACCTGAACCCGTGGAACGCCCACAAGAGCATGACCACAAGGCTTGTCAGAATACACGCGGTAAAAACAGGCCGTAGGGCCCGGCGGGCCATTTTGGCAGTCCGCTCCCGCTTGCCGGTCTCATGGAGGCCGGTATTTTGGGCGGCAAAGAGCCACCAGGCGCTGAGAAGGAAGTACAGGGGAAGCACCAGGATTCCCGATGCGTTTGACAAAAGCAGGCAGGTGATTACAAGGCTGGTCAAGCCCAGAAGCCAGGGCCTTGGCCGCTCCATTGCCTTTGGAATGAGTATGGCGCTGAGGGTGAAAAACAGGGCGACATAAATTTCCGTTGTCGCGAGTCTTGCATGCGCAAGTATGGTGGGACATAGCGCGTATGCGGCAAGACTCAACAGCGCCCCTTTATTGCCAAACAGGCTGCGCGAGCAGACAAAGACCACCAGGGCGAGCGCGATGCCCGCAAGGAGGAACATTGCACGGCATTGGGCAAGCATCTTTCCTGTGTTGCTGTAATCGCGATCGAGGAGGGTTTTGCCGACAGTTAAGGCATTTATTTTTTTCTGGCCTCCCGACTGCTTCATTTCTAGAAGGAAAGGCGGATAGGTCAAAAGAGGCAGCGCCGTCCACATGCAGGGGATGTTTTTGGGCTGATCCAGCAGGCTAAACTCTCGAAAGGCAAGAATGGCATATCCCGCAGCAATATGGGCGGGCTCGTCAAATGTGGCGGATTCCCGAACAAGACTGGAAAAGCCCAGAAAGAAATGGAGGGAGAGAAACAACACGACCGCCAAAAGCAAAGTCGGCTGTAGGCGCTTTGCCAGGGACAGATTTTGACCGCGCGCCGACAAGGCAGGCATGGATGACAAAAGCATAGGAGCTGCCAGGGCAGTGGAAAAGCCGCGTTTGTTCAAAGAGAAGCGTCCTCGTCATGCTGGCAGGCATTTGGCAGCGCCTTGACGAGGACGCGGCCACTGGCGTTTACATACCTGCTTCCGCGCGGCTCTACAAGGGTTTTGATTTGCATGCCGCAGGCACTGCGATGGCCTTGAGGTTTGCAACGCGCGAAAGGCACCATTAACGCGTAAATGGCTGGCTACCGTACGCTGTCATCATGGAATTCCTTCGCATGTATGGCTGTGTGAACGGGCCATTCTCGTCAAGCTCGCCGTGCTCAATAACGAGTTTTACGACAGGAGCGACATCCACGCGGCCCTGCCAGACTACCACTGGAGTTAGATGATCCGTGGGGTTTGCGGTAAGGAAAGATGCTTGATATATAATTGGGATCGTAGAAAATGCTGGTATAATCATGTCGGGATTTGAGGTTGGATATTGGTACAAAATAGACGGCGAGACTTGAGTCGTGGCATAGCAGAAAGCCTTACGGAAGGAAAGGAAAGATTGGGCGGGTTGGAGGCGCGGTCCGTGCTGGTTTGCGCGGGAGGAGGGTGCGCGCGCGGCGGGGCCGAAGATGGGGGACTTGCACCGGACGAAGCTGGAGGAACCCCAAAGCGCCGGAAAAAACGCAAATCCGGAAAGAGCCGGGTGGAAACAGGCGCATGGAAGCCAGGACAAGAGTGGGCAAAGACGCCCGGACAAAGAGGAAGAGAAGTGTTAATGAAAGATAGATGGCGTGGGCACCTGATGGCAAGACCTGAATCCGCAGCAGGATTGTAGCATCCTAATTGCAGGTTCAATTGCCGTCGGGGCGCACGGCGAGCGCCCGGAATGTGGTCCAA
>JAGVGH010000125.1 GCA_020057225.1 Desulfobacterales bacterium
CCCTAACTTAGACCCAACCCATGGCCTTCATCCTATTTCCGTTACTTCTGCGGTTCGATATTCGATATTGGATATTCTACATTCGTCTTTCATTCTAACCCTAACTTAGACCCAACCCATCCTTCAACGAGGAGCCTATGGAACCAACCTCCCATCCCCTTCATGCCCCAAGAACCATGCCGGAACTCCGGAAAATGGCGGACGCCATCGCCTCGGTCCAAAAACCGGACGGCGAAATCCCCTGGTCCAAGGGCGGCAAGACCGACCCCTGGGACCATGTCGAGGCCGCCATGGGCCTTACAGTCGCCGGATACCACGAGGAGGCCCGCGCCGCTTTTGACTGGTCCGCCAGAACCCAGATGGAGGACGGCTCCTTTTACGCCCAATATCAGGACGGCAAACCCCAGGAGCTCCGCAAGGACCCCAACATGAGCGCCTACATCGCCGTCGGCGCCTGGCACCACTACCTCGTCACCCGCGACACCGCGTTTTTGCGCCGGATTTGGCCCTCTGTCGCCGCCGCCATGGACTTTGTCCTCCGGCTCCAAGGCCCAGGCGGCGAAATCTTCTGGAGCATGGATACCCAGGGAAACATCGAACAGCGCGCTCTTCTCACCGGATGCGCCTCCATGTATCTAAGTCTGCGTTGCGCCGTGGCCATTGCCGGACGCCTGGGAGTGAACCGTCCCAAATGGGAATTCGCCGCCCGAAAGCTTCGGGACGCCGTGCGCAGGCGCCAGGATCTTTTCGACATGTCCAAGTCCCGGTACTCCATGGACTGGTACTATCCGGTGCTGTCCGGGGCCGTGACCGGCGCCGAGGCCAGAGAGCGTTTGTCCTCCTACTGGGACCGCTTTGTCGTCCCCCACTGGGGAGTGCGCTGCGTCTCCGACAGGCCCTGGGTGACCATGGCCGAAAGCGCGGAATGCGTGATGGCTCTGGCCGCTGCGGGAATGTACAAGGAGGCCGGGCGGATTTACGCCTGGATCCGCGCCTGCCAGTATGAGGACGGGTTTTTCTGGATGGGCGTGACCTCGCCGGACAGCGTGATCTGGCCCGAGGAAAAGACCACCTGGACAACCGCCGCCGTGCTGCTGGCCGGGGACGCGCTCCACGGATGGACCCAGGGCGCCGCGGTGTTCTCCCACGCCTACTGGGACGATGGCGTCAAGCGCGCCCGCGCATTGGGCGGCGGCTCCGTCGCCACAGCGGTCGCTTAAAAGGCAAGGAGGTCCGACAATGCGAAAAGACCACCGGCCTTATGTGCTCAAACAGATGCAGACCATGCTGTTCGCCTGGTACACCGAGCGCTTTCTCCGTCCCCAGTTCCGGCATCTTGGCGTCTCCCCCATGGTGGTGCGGCCCTGGACCGTCAATGTGTTCGGCCACAACATTTCCATCGGCGACTACGCCACCCTCATTGCCGAGTGGTACTGTCCCATCCACATCGTGAGCTGGGCGCAGGCCGATCTCGAAGACCTTGCCCTTGTCATGGACAAGGACAAGTCCAAGTGGCGGGACCAGGATCAGCTTCAGAAAGAAAAGGAAAAGCGCGAGCGGCGCCTCATGGGAGAGGGCGAAATCGTGCTGGGGGACTTTAGCCTTGTCTGTCCGGGGGTGCGCATCCAGGCGGCCAAAAGCATCACCATGGGCGAAGGTGTCATGCTGGCTCAAGGCTCCTATGTAACGGACGCGGACTGGCACGGCATCCACGACCGGTGCATGCCCGTGGGCCAGGCCGCTCCGGTACGCATCGGCGACAACGTATGGATAGGCGACCACGCCATTGTCTGCAAGGGCGTGACTATCGGAGACAACTCTATTGTCGGAGCAGGCGCCGTAGTCGCCCGGGACGTGCCTGCCAACTCGGTGGCCGCGGGAAATCCGGCGCGGGTTGTGAAGGAACTGGACCCGGATATTCCTGTCAAGGGAAGGCGGGCGATTTTCGATAATTTTGAGGAAACCAAGGCGGTCCTGGACGAGGCGGACAAGGACGCCCACAAAGACAACACCTTCCTGGGCTGGCTTAGGTATCTGGTGAAACCCGGCATCGAGGACTGACTCGAAAACGGCGGAGCCGGAAAGAAGGCTTTAGATTCTATGATTGGATTATCCGCGTTTTTTGCGCAGATAATGTCGGTGCCGTGATCCTGGGGTTGAAACCCCAGGCTATCTCAAAAAACCTTGCCGCACCGCGGCTGCTATGGGGAAAAAATGCCCATTTTATAACTAAAAAACACGACAAAAGATGATTTTTTATTCTAACTCCTAACTCCTAACTTCTCCGGCTCCGCTGGTTTAGGCTTTAGGGCTGGCTGTAAATGGCCTGTTTTTGAAGGCCGCGCCATTATCCTCGCAAAAAACGCGGTTAATCCGGACATAGAACCCACCTGTTGGAGCGACGAGCCATGCCATTTGTCACGGTAAACGGCGAGACCCTGCATTACACGGACAACGGAGGCGCCCGGGAAGGCGCGCTGCTCCTTATCCACGGCTCCGGCGGCAGCCATAAAAACTGGCCATCCCTCTTGAGGGAGCAGAAAGGCCCGGGAGTCATCGCCCTGGACCTTCCCGGCCACGGCCTTTCCCAGGGCAAGGGCCGGGACTCCGTGGACGCCTACGCCGATGTGGCAGACGCCGCGGCCCGCGCGCTGGGGCTTTCCCGCGCCGTGGTCTGCGGCCATTCCCTGGGCAGCGCCATTGCCCTCGCCCTGGCCCTCCGATATCCCCCTTGGCTCGCCAAGCTCATCCTTGTGGGCGCGGGCGCGCGGCTCAGGGTCATGCCTGTCATTTTCGAGCTGCTTAAAACCGACTACGCCAAGGCCATCGAGATGACCGGCGCGGCGGTGTTCGGGCCCGGCGCCCCCCCGGACCTCATCCGGGAGACCGGGGAAGCCATGTCCGCCCTCCCGTGGCAGGTGCTTTACGGGGATTTCACTGCCTGCGACCGCTTCGATGTCATGGCCCGGCTGGGTGAAATCACCCTTCCAACCCTCGTGGTGGCCGGGGACAAAGACGTTCTCACCCCCCTCAAGTACGGACGGCGCCTTGCCGACAACATCCAGGGCGCCCGCCTTGTGGTGCTCGAAGGCGCGGGCCACCTCATGGCCATGGAAAAACCGGAAGAGTTTGTCCGGGCCGTGGGCGCGTTCGCCGCGTAAACTCCCATGGGGCGCGTCGCGCTGGAGGAACTCCAGAACCTTACCGCGGACAAGGCCGAACTCGCCGGCCTGGTGCTGGCCGCCGCGCGTGTTCCCTATTATTACCGGAGGCAGGGACGGCGCCACGGCATCCTCGTGCGGGAACAGGATGCGGGGCGCGCCCGGGCTGCCCTTGCCGCCTATTATGAGGAAAACCCGGAAGGAAATGGTCCGTTCCCGCCTTCATTGCCCTGCCTCCCCCCCTTTCCCGGCGATTTTTCCGGAGTCTGGGCGGCCGCGCTTTTGTTTCTCTTTCACGCCTTTGTGGGCCCCCTCGATTACAGGGACTGGCCGCTTCAGGACCGGGGGGCCGACGCCCGGCTCATCGTGTCCGGGGAGGTCTGGCGCGCTGTGACCGCGCTTTTTTTGCACGCGGACACGGCCCATTTGATAGGGAACATGGGGGGGCTTGCGGTGTTCGGGTCCGCGCTGTGCCAGACCACAGGACCGGGTGTCGGCTGGGCGCTGGTGTTGGCCTGCGGGGCGGCGGGAAACATGCTGAACGCGTGGGCTTACCAGGACCATCATCTTTCCGTGGGCGCCTCCACCGCGGTGTTCGCCGCCCTGGGCCTGTTAGGCGCCCTGCGGGCCGCCGCGCCCTGGGCGCGCCGGATTTCCCCGTTGGCCCGCTGGGTGCCTCTGGGGGCCGGACTGGGTCTTCTGGCCTTTCTTGGCACCCGCGGGGAAACCGACGTTCTCGCCCATTTCTTCGGCTGGCTTGCGGGCGGCGCTGTGGGAGCGCCCTACATTCTTCTTGTCCGGAAGCCCCCAGGTCCTTGGATCCAGCGGGGGGCTCTTGCCGCAACGGTTTTGACCATCGCGGGATGCTGGGCGCTGGCTCTTTTATAACCATGATTTTTTAAAACGGGCGCGCGCGCAAGGTTTTTTCAGCCCGTCAACAACGGCATCTGGTTCCTGACCAAGCGCCGGGGTTGATTCGCGCCGAAATCCCGTGTAGTAGAAAAGAAATCCCAACGGGACGCGTGCGCCAACAGCCGGCCCGCGGCCGTGTTCCAATCCATTAAGACACCCAAGGTACACCAAGGAGGGCGACGATGAGGAAGCTTGTCTTGCTGTTGGCGGTCCTGTTTGCGGTTTCAGCCTGCGGACCCGCTCCCTATGTGCGTAATGTTCTGTTCGACAAGGAAGGTCCCTATGGAGGAATGTATCTCAAGGGAATCAAAGGGGCCGAGAACCTTGATTTTGACGGAAACGGCGCCATGTACGTGACCACGCTGGATGGAAATCTTTACAGAGTGGTTCCCGGCGAGAACCCGAACAAGGGGGAGATCGCGGCGAGCAGAAAGCTGGGCAAGCGCTGCTTTGGCGTGTGCGCCGCGCCGGACAACACCGTTTACGCAGGGGTGGAGCTCACCTCGGTGGACAGAAGGATTTTCCGTCTGGACAGCGCGCTGGAGAAAGAGCCGGAGGCGTTGAGCGGGGCTATCCAGGGTCTTAACGGCATGGAGATCCGGGACGGCTATCTCTACTACACCACATCCGATGAAGGGCTTACCAGGGCCGCTTCTGGAAAGATTTTGCGGGTTTCCCTGGCGAGCCCCGATTTTAAAAATCCGGAAACGGTTGTGGACAACGCGGGCTGCGCCAACGGCATCGCGTTTTCGCCCAACGGCAAGATTCTTTACTACACCGCGACCTATGACGGGGTGTGGCTCTATAATCTTGTGAACAAAGAGCACCGGCAGATCGCCACCGCGGAGTTGCTGGGGATTGCCGATGACCTGGACGTGGCCAAAGACGGCACGGTCTGGTTCTGCTCCAATTCCCAGAAGGGTGTTGTGCCTGTCAAACGGGAAAAAGTCCAGGCCGGATACCGCCTCATGGGCATGGGCGCCCCCTCCTCCTGCAAATTCGGCAAAGGCCCGGGTTTTGACCCCAACACCCTCTACATCACGGAGCTTTCCCGACGCGCCCGCTGTCTGCGCTTCAACGGACGCGGGGTCTGGGCGCTTCCTCTGAACCTGATGACGAAGTAGAAGGGGCGCGGCTCATTTTGACGGTTGACCTGGGCGCGTCAGGGCCCAAGGCCGCCCTTGTGAACAGGCCGGGGAAGGCGGCGGGATGGGAATTTGAAAAAACTCCCGTCACCATCCTTCCGGACGGCGGGGCGGAGCAGGCCCCGGGCCTGTGGACCGGTCCCTGCGGGAGAGGGCCGGGGTGAGGGCATTACTTGTCTGATTGCACCTTGGTGAGGTAATTGCAAAACTCTTAGAAACGACAAATTTGATGTGGGCCGGATGGTTCCGCCCGAAGGGCAGGTTCATCCAACACATAGAAATCATTTTAGAAATGTTGGGTGAACCCGGGCCTTGCGGTCCGGAACCACCCAACCTACGCATAATTTGCAATTACCTCTGGTATTAGACATTATCCACGAAAAACACGGATAATCCGGGCATAGAATCCAACTTTCAACCCCTTAAAAAAGCAACAGCCATGCCGGTGCGCGCGCGGGAACTAGCCGCCGTCCTCCTCTTTCACCTCGCCCTCTTTTGCGCGGCGGCCCTGGGCTCCTACGATCCCCTGGACGCCTCGGTGGAGGGCGGCCTTCCCGGCGCCCTTGTCCATAATGCCTGCGGAGCATGGGGAGCGCGCCTTGCCGAGGGCCTCTACGCGGGGTTCGGTCTCGGCGCCTTGTGGTTCCCCGTCTTGTTCCTCGCGGGCGCCGTCCTCGTCTTCCTCCAAAGCGGCATCGAGCGCGCCGGAATGCTCGCGGCCAGCGGCCTTGGGCTGGTATGGGCCACCGGCGGCTTTTTGGCCCTTTTCGGAGAACACCTTGCCGTGGCAGGCCCCACCATGGCCACCGGCGGAGTGTTCGGCTATCTCGCCCAGGCGTTCCTTTCCGCCATCCTTACCCGCGCCGGCGCGGGGATTTTTTTGTTTCTCGCCATGGGAACCACACTGCCCATGGTTTTCGGCTTTCCGCCCGGCGCTTTTCTAAAAACTGTTCTGGGGGTGTTTCACTGGGTCTGGGACACAGGCGGACGCAAAAAAACCAACAGAAAAACGCGAAGGCCGGCGCCGCGGCAAACCTCGGAGGCAATTTCCGGAACGGCCCCGGACACAGCCCCCGGCGCGGTTCAGAAGGCGCCCCGCAAGACGCCTGACAAGGAAGAGGACGGGCCTGTGATCAACGCCTCGTACCAGGCGCCTGAGCCGGTGGAGGACAGCGAAGAGGAGGCGCCCCCTGGGGAGCCGCCGTCCAGGGCGTTTGTTCGGAAAAAAGCTGTTGAAAAAAAACTCGATGCGTTTCAACAGCGCGCGGAGGAGATTCTTGGTCCCTGGTGGAGGGGCGAGGACCTGCCCAAAGGAAAACGGGTCCGCCTGCTTGCCCTGGGAGGCGCCTATGCCACTCCCCCGCCATCCCGGACCCGGGCGCTTGGCTTTTACCTGGGAGACACCGCCCTGGTGCTGGGAGGAGACGGGCCTGTGCCGCCCCCGGAGGAACCGGCGCTTGCCGGGCCAGCCCCGGAAGAGCCCCAGGGCATGGACCGCATCAGGGATATTGACGGCTCCATGAGTCTCTCGGACTGGCTTGCCCTGGACTCCGGAAAGCCGCGGGATTCCGGGCCTGCCCCTGTCCAGGAGAGCCCCCGGAAAAAAAAGCGGGGAAGCCGCAAGGCCGGAGCCGAGGGAAAAGAGGAAAAGCAGGAGGAACGCTCCAGGGAGGCCCTGTCCGGGGCAGGGGAGAGAAGCGCGTCCGCGGCAGGCGCGGATACAAAATCCGCGGATATAAAGCCAGTGGCGCCCCTTCACACACATGCTCCGGAAACCGGCCCGGCACCGGAAACAGCGGAAACGGAGGCGGGGGAAAAGCCGCCGGAGGCGCCTGGCCCGGAGCTTTCCGGGCCTTGCGCGCGCGGCGGGGAAACATCTTGTGAAGCATCCGCTCCGGTTCCGGAGCATGTCCGGAGCGCGACGGTGGTTGTGGAAGCGGACCCTGCGGGAAAAGAGCTTGTTCCGTCCCCGCCTTCGGTCCCGGCGCCGTCCGCCCGGGTGTTTCTGTTCCCGGGCGACGCCACCTACCGTCTGCCCGGGGAACACCTGCTGGAAGACCCGCCGCCGCGTCCTGTCTCCACAAGTGAAGAGCAGCTCCAGGCGCAGGCAAGACTCATCGAGGCCAAGCTCGAGAATTTCAAAATCCAGGGGCGCACCGTGGCCGCGCATCCCGGCCCTGTCATCACCACATTCGAGTACGAGCCCGCCCCGGGAATCAAAATCAACCGCATCTCAAGCCTTGCGGACGATCTGGCCATGGCCTTGAAGGCTTTGGCCATCCGTATTGTCGCCCCTATCCCCGGCAAAGGCGCCGTTGGCATCGAGGTGCCCAACGCCAACCGGGAGCTTGTTTGTTTCAAGGAAATGGCCGCGTCCCCGGCTTTTTCCAAATCCAAAAGCAAGCTCACCCTGTGCCTGGGAAAAGACATCGTGGGCACCCCCGTTGTCGCAAACCTCGCCCGCATGCCCCATCTGCTCATCGCGGGCGCCACAGGCTCCGGCAAGAGCGTGGCCTTGAACTGCATCATATCGAGTATTCTGTTTAAAGCCGCGCCCTGGGAAGTCAAGTTCGTGATGATTGACCCCAAGCGCATCGAGCTGTCCCATTACAACGACATCCCCCATCTCATCACGCCGGTTGTCTGCGACGTGAAAAAGGCCAACAACGCGCTGTTCTGGGCGGTGTGCGAGATGGAGGCGCGTTACGAGGCCATGGCCGCGGCAGGGGTGCGGAACATCGGGCATTACAACGAAAAGGCGCGGGAAGGCGCCCAGGGGCCTGATGAGGAGGTTCTTACGCCCCTGCCCTACATCGTCATTGTTATTGACGAGCTTGCGGACCTCATGATGGTGGCGTCCAAGGAGGTCGAGGTGCATCTTGCCCGGCTTGCCCAAATGGCCCGGGCCGCGGGGATCCATCTCATTCTCGCCACCCAGCGTCCCAGCGTGGACGTCCTCACCGGCATCATCAAGGCCAACTTCCCCACCCGGGTAGCCTTCCAGGTCTCCTCACGGGTGGACTCGCGGACCATTCTGGACCAGAACGGCGCCGAGCACCTTCTGGGCATGGGCGACATGCTGTTCATGCCCCCGGGCGCGGGCAAGCTCCAGCGGCTTCACGGGGCCTATATCTCCGAGGCGGAACTCGCGCGGGTTCTGGCTTTTGTGCGCTCCCAGGGCGTGCCGGAGTACGACCACCGGGTGACCGAGGGGGACGCGCCTCCGGAAAACGGCACGCCGGAGGACGAGGGCGAGACAGACCCGATGTACGACCAGGCCGTTGCTGTTGTCCGGGAAACACGGCAGGCGAGCATCTCGTCCTTGCAGCGCAGGCTGAGGGTCGGGTACAACCGGGCGGCCCGCATGATTGAGAAGATGGAAAAGGACGGGTATGTCGGCCCGTCGGACGGCCTGCGTCCCCGGGAGGTTCTGGTCCGGAGGGACGAGGACTGACAGGACGGCGCCTGTCTTTTCCCGACCGTTTCAGGCTGCTTTCCGGTTTGCATTCCAGAACCGCCTGTGTTACCACCTGCCCGGCCTGGCGCCCCGGCGCCGCTCCGCCACACCAGCATGCGGGCACAGCGCCCGCCCATCCGAGGAGGACAAATATGAACCAGGCTCCCAACAGGGCATCCATCGAAACCCTGTGCGTCAACACCATCCGGACCCTTGCCATGGACGCCGTGGAAAAGGCCAAATCCGGACACCCCGGCGCGCCCATGGGCATGGCGCCCATCGCCCACGCGCTGTACGCCTCCCTGCTTCGGCACAACCCGAAAAATCCGGGCTGGGCGGACAGGGACCGCTTTGTTCTTTCCGCCGGGCACGCCTCCATGCTCCTTTACGCCATGCTCCACCTCACGGGCTATGATGTCAGCCTGGACGACATCAAAAACTTCCGCCAGTGGGGTTCCAAAACTCCGGGACATCCCGAGTACAAACACACCCCGGGGGTCGAAACCACCACCGGCCCCCTTGGCCAGGGTTTCGCCAACGCCGTGGGCATGGCAATGGCGGAACGCTCCCTCGCCACCCGTTTCAACCGCCCGGGGCACGCCGTGTGCGGACATTACACCTATGTCCTCGCGGGGGACGGCTGCATGCAGGAAGGCATCACCTCCGAGGCCGCGTCCCTGGCAGGGCACCTGGGGCTTTCCCGCCTCATCGTGTTTTACGACGACAACGAGGTCACCATCGAAGGGTCCACCGACATCGCCTTCACCGAGGATGTCGCCAAACGGTTCGAAGCCTACGGCTGGCAGGTTCTGGACGTTGCGGACGGCCGCGATACCGGGGCTATCGTCCGGGCCGCCGCCGAGGCGTTGGAAGACAAGGACCGGCCCTCGCTGATTATTGTCCACACGAAGATCGCCTGCGGCGCTCCTAAAATGGAAGGCTCCTGCGAGGCCCACGGGGCGCCCCTGGGGGCCGCGGAAATCAAGGCCGCCAAAGAGGCCATGGGCTGGCCCCTTGCCCCGGATTTCCATGTTCCGGACGAGGTCCGGGCTTTCTACAGGCAATGCGCGGAAAAAGGCGCGGCCCTGGAGGCGGAATGGAAGACGCGCCTTGCCGCTTACGCCAAGGCCCATCCGGAACTCGCCGCGGAATTTGAAAAGACCTTGGCCGGCAGGCTTCCCGCAGGCTGGGACCAGGATATACCGGTGTTCCCCCCTGACAAGGCTCTGGCCACCCGCGCGGCCTCGGGCAAGGTGTTGAACGCCATCGCCGCCCGGGTACACTCCCTGATGGGCGGCTCCGCGGACCTCGCGCCCTCCAACAACACCCTCATCACGGGAGGCGGGGATTTCCAAAAGCTCTTTTACGGCAACCGGAACATCCGTTTTGGCGTCCGCGAGCACGCCATGGGCGCCATCCTTTCCGGCATGGCCTTGCATGGCGGCGCGCGGCCCTTTGGCGGCACCTTTCTGGTTTTCGCCGACTACATGCGCCCGGCAATCCGCGTGGCCGCGCTCATGGGCCTTCCCGTCATTTACGTGTTCACCCACGACTCCGTGGCTGTGGGAGAGGACGGGCCGACCCATCAGCCGGTCGAGCATGTGCTGTCGCTCCGGATCATTCCCAATCTGCTGGTGCTCCGGCCCATGGACGCCAACGAGACCGCGGCGGCCTGGAAGCTTGCCATGGAAAGCGTGTCCCGTCCGGTGGCGCTCATTTTGTCCAGGCAAAACCTGCCGGTGATTGACAGGAGCAACGCGGCGCCCGCGTCCCGTCTGGAAAAGGGGGCCTATGTGCTGCGCGAGACCCGGCCCGGACAGGCTCCCCAGGTGATTTTGATCGGCACGGGAGCCGAGGTTCACGCGGCCCTGGCCGCGGCGGACAAGCTGGGGGAAAAGGGCGTGGCCGCGCGGGTGGTGAGCATGCCCTCCTGGGAGCTGTTTGAGGAGGCGGGCAAGGAGTACCAGGACGAGGTGCTGCCTCCGTCCGTGGAAAAGCGGGTGGTTGTCGAGGCGGGCCGGACCATCGGCTGGGAGCGCTACGCGGGGGTCAAGGGGCGGATCGTGGGAATAGACCGGTTTGGCGCCTCGGCGCCGGGAAACATTGTGCTGGAGAAGCTGGGCATCTCCGCGGAGAGCGTTCTCAAGGCCGCGCTGGAGCTGTTGCGGTAAGAGGAGACAATTGCAAAACTGTCTCGTCCTGATATAATAAAATCTGGGGTATGCAGTTGACTCAAGTGACCACAATATGTAGTGTTGTGGGCCATGGAGGACTTTCCGCAGACATTGAGATGTAGGCTGGATGGTCCTGCCCGCAGGGCAGGTTCATCCAACAGATATGAATCATTTAGAAATGTTGGGTGGACCCGGGCCTTGCGGCCCGGAACCACCCAACCTACGCCAATTATGCAATTACCTCTATAAAATGGGCCTTTCTCCTCATAGCAGCCGTGGCGCGGCAAGGTTTTTGAGATAGACTCCAGCTTCATTTTGAGGGCGCGGCAACGTTCAGGAAAGAACCCCCGGCCAGGCTATGGGACACGGCAAAAGCCCTGACTCCCGACAGTAGAGAGGGGCAGCTTCCGGACGAAGAAATGTCATGCGGTAACCAACCCGCGAATGTCAGAGTGAGCGATCGTCGCACTTTAGCCCCGCCCTCACCAGGAAGCTGGAGTCTTTAAAGGAACAGGGAAAAAGACCCTTAAAAAGGGAGGCGGGCCACTGTTTTCTCTTGACAGGCCACAA